>LUOC01000070.1:0-918 GCA_001626655.1 Fidelibacterota bacterium REDSEA-S14_B6
GCCACCGGGAGTATCAATGGCACCATCATGTCGGCGAGCCGGGTCTATTACGCCATGGCCCGGGACGGTCTTCTCTTCAAGTGGCTCGACTATATACATCCCAAGTACCAGACGCCGACTCATGCCATCATCGCCCACTGTGTCTGGGGTGCCATGATTCTCATTATTCGAGGAACATTTGAGACTATCGCAGCGGGGATGGTATTCGCCATACTCATATTCTACACATTCACCACCGTGGCTCTTTTCAAATTCAGGAGGGAGAAGGCTGGTTCTGTCGACGCTTATGAAATTCCCGGATTCCCTCTGCTGCCGGCCATTTACCTTTTGGGTATCGTCGCGCTTGTATGTCTGCGTGGATACTATGAATGGGAAAAATCGGCCCAGGACCTTGCTTTCGTGTTAACGGGGATTCCGGTATATTTTCTCTGGTTCAGGCGCAGGACAGACAGGTGAGCCGCGATTCGCAGTCATCGAGAAGATGGGAGCTCGTGGTTCACGGCGGCGCTGGGACCATCGAAAAGAAGCAGATGACTGATGAGTTGGAGTCAATCATCAAGAAGGCTTTGAATGAGGCGCTCACGGTGGGACGTCAAATCCTTTCTGAGGGAGGAGCCGCCGTTCACGCCGTGGAGCGTGTGACGGTGGCGCTGGAGGATTCTCCCCTCTTCAACGCTGGCAAAGGGTCAGTTTTCACCAGTACGGGGATTCATGAATTGGACGCCTCCATCATGGAGGGGAAGTCCCTGAACGCCGGCGCCGTGGCTGCCGTGAAGCATATCCGGAATCCCGTCACAGCCGCCCGTCTTGTGATGGAGGCGTCGCCTCACATTCTCCTCACCGGAGAAGGGGCGGAAGAGTTCGCCCGGGAACGCGATGTAGCGCTGGTTTCACCGGAGTATTTCTACACAGAACGGC
>LUOC01000070.1:950-7712 GCA_001626655.1 Fidelibacterota bacterium REDSEA-S14_B6
AGGAGCGAGAGGTCGAAATGACAGAACTCGAATCGAGTCAGGACATCACTGCCGAACCGGCGGAGGAGATGTACGGAACGGTGGGGGCCGTCGCCTGCGATAAGGAAGGCAATGTGGCTGCAGCCACATCCACCGGTGGCACTACCTTCAAGCGGCTCGGTCGCGTGGGGGATTCGCCCGTCATCGGCGCCGGCACCTACGCCGACAATCGCACCTGCGCCGTCTCCGGGACGGGAACCGGGGAATACTTTATACGCATCGCCGCGGCGCATCATGTGTCGGCACTCATGGCGTATGAGGGGCTGTCGGTGCAGAAGGCGTGTGACAAGGTGATCCACGAGAAGCTGTCTGAACTTGAGGGTGAGGGGGGCGTCATCGCTATTGATGCTGAAAGGAATATGGGAATCTCTCTCAACTCTGAGGGGATGTACAGAGGGTGGATCGGGCAGGACGGAAATCCTGTGGCAAAGATTTACAAAGAATCGTAGACTCCTTCGTTTGATGATCAATTTATGCCACACGTGTCAATAGCCCCGTCATTCATGGCGGGGTTAATCATGTTCCATGACGGTCCCGATGGGAAATGAGGAAGCTTGCTTCCGCTGCGGTCTTGCTTCTACTGTGTGGTTGCGGTGAGGACGGCGCCCTGTGCGACACCAAGGCGACACTCGAAGACTACACTGGCTTGGACGGCTGCGGATTCGTCGTCGTTTTGGAAGACGGAGCGGTCCTCGAGATGGGCGCTTTTGACGAGGAGCCGGACTTTGATTTCGAGGACGGGATGAAAGTGAGAATCTCTTACGAAGAGCTGAGCGGCATGGCGAGTATCTGTATGGTGGGGCCCATCGTGAGGGTGACGTGTATGGAGAAGAGATAGTTGAGGGATGGGATGATCTTCACAGATGCTTGGGTAAAATGCTGGGCGGACAAACTTTCCGACAGCGACGCCTACCGCACCGCCGCCTCGACATGGGAGGGGGATATTGTGGTGGTCATGGAGCCGGACGATAGCATGGGGGTAGCCGACTGGCAGAGTGTCTACCTCGATCTGTGGCATGGAGATTGCCGAGAGGCAAGGGTGGCGACGCAACAGGATGAACAGGAAGCGGCCTATGTCATTTCAGCATCGGCCGTGAGCTGGAAAGAGATTCTCGAAGGGGAGCTCGATCCCATCATGGCGCTCATGCGGGGACGGTTGTCACTGAAGAAGGGGAACCTCGCAAGTCTGCTGCCCTACACCTCGGCGGCGAAAGAGCTGGTAGTTGCGGCCCGGGAGGTGGAGACAGTGTTCCCTGAAGGATGGAGTGAATGATGAGAGAAAGTTTTCAGACGATTTCCGATGGGCTGAACCGCAACCACGCCATGTTCCGTCTCTGGGAGAAGGCGAAGAAATTAGGGACGTGGAATCCAGCTGACATTGACTTCACTCAAGACAGAGCCGACTGGAAAGACGCCACCGATTCGGAGCGCGATCTGACGCTCCATGTCACCACCCTCTTCCTCTCAGGCGAGGAGGCAGTGACCGTCGATCTGCTGCCGCTCATCGGCGTCATCGCCCGGGAGGGGCGGTTAGAGGAGGAGATGTACCTCACTTCTTTTCTGTGGGAGGAGGCGAAGCACGTGGACTTCTTCCGTCGCTATCTTGATGAGGTGATGACGGACAGAGGCGACCTTAACCGCTATCACGGCGACAGTTATAAAACTATCTTCAGACGGGATACCATGGCTGGTACCAAATTCTTGAACAGACTAAGCTCATGCCGGGAATGTCTCAGGGGATCGGCCTCGTACAAAAGGATGAGTCGCGCCACCTTCGATTTGGTGTCTACCTCATTTCACGATTGGTTGCGGAGTTCGGCGATTCGGTCTGGGAGGCAGTGGAAAATAAAATGAGTACCCTCCTCACGCCCGCCATCGGCGTCGTTAATGAACTGTTCGATTATCAGGAAGCGCTCCACGGCGAGGTGGCCTTCGATCTCAAGCGGGACGACTTCGTCGACTACGCGGTGACACAGTTCCAGAAGCGGATGGACCGCATCGAAAAAGCCCGAAGCCAAACGGTGGAAGAAATCCTATTTAGAGAAACTCCCGATGAGCAATGACTCAACACCGTCAGACTCAAGCACTCTAACACACCAACTCTCCATCCATCTACTTCCCGATGAATCGGAACTACGATGGACAAGCTTCTCCAGATCTTAAGCACCCAATCACTTGAACACTTTAACACACCAGCACGTGAAGACAAACGGCCTCACCCTCCACACCGTTCAGGCCGGGCCGAAGGGAGGACCCCTGCTTATTCTCCTCCACGGCTTTCCTGAGTTCTGGAAATGTTGGGAGCGACAGATTGATTTCTTTGCGGATAAAGGATTTCGTGTAGTCGTCCCCGATCAACGAGGTTACAATACTTCATCCAAACCGTCTAGTGTCTCCTCATATCGTGCTGAACCCATCGCCAGAGATGTCCTTGGACTTATGGAATCACTGGGGCGGAGGAAGGGACACATTGTTGGTCACGACTGGGGAGGATTTGTGGCATGGTATTTGGGAAATCGCTTTCCTCAATGGGTTGAGAAACTGGCCGTACTGAACTGTCCCCATCCCAGGGTCATGCGGCAGCATCTGCTGGCCAATCGGGACCAGCAGAAAAAGAGCTGGTACATTTTCTATTATCAGCTGCCATGGATGCCGGAATGGAGCATGAGCCGGAACAATTGGGAGTTCGCCAGAAAGGCGCTTCAGGTCACTTCTGTCCGGGGGACCTTCAGTGATGAGGAGATGGCGCCATATGTGGAAGCGTGGTCTCAGCCCGGCGCCCTCACCGCCATGATCAGGTGGTACCGGGCGGGACTGTTGATGATGAAACCTCGCCGCCGGAAGCAGCAACCGCCTCGAAAGATTGGGGTGCCGACGCTCCTGTTGTGGGGCGTGAAAGACCGCTTCCTCGGAAAGGAGATGGCTCAGCCGAGCATCGACCGATGCTCAGACGGGAGGCTCGTCTTCCTCGAGGAGGCGACACACTGGCTTCAGCATGAGGAACCGGAGAGGGTCAACTCACTGCTCTTAGACTTTCTCTCCTGACTACTTTTCCCACCAGAGGGGCGGCCGCGTCACCTCTTCGGGAAACAGTTGGTTCATAGTGGCGGCATCGTAGAGTCGGCCGTTGACCATCACCAGTTCCACCGAGTCGGTGTTCCGAATATCCTCGAGTGGATTCTTCTCCAAAACAATAAGATCGGCCAGTTTACCGTTTTCGAGGCTGCCGATGTCGTCTCCCAGTCCAATGTACTCGGCGCCGTTGAGGGTCCCTGCTCTGAGAACCTCCATAGGCGTCATGCCTCCTTGGGCGAGCATCCACATTTCCCAGTGAGCCGCCAGCCCTTGCCGCTGGCCGTGGGCGCCGACGTTTACCTTCACTCCGGCATCGGAAAGCGCCTTTGCCGCCTCCGCCACCACGATGTGATTGTAGTCATCCTCCTCAACCTTCAGCCGGCGGCGGGCGCGTCTGTCCAGAATCTCCCGCGGTGTGAACGCCAAGAGCCGCGAATGGTCGAACACGCGGTCGTGCTGATACCAGTAATACTCACCGGACAGGCCGCCGAAGGAGACCACTAACGTCGGCGTATAACTCACCTTGCTCGAGCCGTGTAGCGTTAGCACATCGTTGTAAAGAGGTGAGACGGGGATATTGTGCTCGATGCCGGTGTGGCCGTCCACGATCATCGTCATGTCGTACTGAAAGGTGGAGCCACCTTCGATCACCACATTCATCTCTAACTCCCTCGCCGCCTTGAGGATCTGCTGCCGCTTGCTCCGGCTCAACTGGTTGTAGGACTTCACAGAAAAGGCGCCGAACGCCTTCAGCCGCTTGATGTGGGAGAGAGCATCTTCCACGGAATGGACTTCTGAGGTGAAGCCCGTGACGGCGCCGTAGAGGATGGTGCCGGTGGAGAAGAGCCGCGGCCCGACGACCTTCCCCGCTTTCTGAAGCTCCGAGTGGACAAAGAAAGTTTCCGTATCCTTCGAAGGGTCGTGATCGGTGGTCACGCCGAAGGCGAGGTTGGCGAGGAAGTTCCAGTTCTGTTCTGCTGTCAGGCCGTCGCCGGTCATGCCGACGTGGCCGTGGACATCGATGAAGCCGGGAAGGAGTGTCTTTCCCGAGACGTTGACCGTCTTCGCATCCCTCGGCACAGCCACCGCGTCGGCTGCACCGACAGCGACAATTCTGTTTTCCTTGATCACGACCGTTCCGTTGTCGATTACTTCGTCACCCTTCATGGTGATGATCCGTCCGCCGATTAGCGCCACCGTCCCTTTTGGGATGTCGCTTTTTTCCGACCACCCGAGGTTGACGCCTGAAGCCGGCGCTTCGGGAAGCTCCTCCGGCGCCCCTTCAGCAAAGGTGAACGAGTCGGAAAGTTTCCGAGAAAACAGCTCTGACCCTAACGTCCAATGGAGCGTCTTACTGTCAGCAGACCAGTGGGCCTCGAAACCAGAATCCTTCGTCATCCTCACAACCGGGAGAGAGCTCATCTTCGGACTCAGGTCGAGCGTTTTCCCTGTCTTGGGCATAGGAGCGGTGTAAACCTGGAACCGCTCGGTGAAGGCGATCCAGTCGCCGTTCGGCGCTATAGAAAACCTGCTCCCAAACTTAGAGGTGGCGACAACGCGCCGGTCACCGCCGGTAAGATTTACACTGATAAGGGCGTTCTTGCCGTTCTCGCGGGCGTGGAGCAGGAGACTGCTTCCATCACGACTGAACACAGGCCGCCGACCCTCTTCTGTGACGAGGCGAGGTGAACCGCCGTTTGCGTTGACGACATAGATGCCCGGCTCAACCGAATGGGCTCGACCACGGATCAGATTGCCCGTCCCTCTCCGGTAGACAATGGTGGCGCCGTCCGGCGACCATGAGGGGTTGAAATAGGAAGGCGATTTCCTTCCCGTCCGGCGACCATGCCGGCTGAGCCTCGAATCCACCCCCGCCGGAAGTGAGAAGCTTCCTCCGTTTTCCATTACTGTTGGCGAAGTACAGTCGTCCCAAGGCCTCGAACACCACTCGCTTCCCGTCGGGGCTGACCCGCGCTCCCCTGATCGTCTTTACATCAAACGTGCTTCCACCGATGGGCGTTTTGAATCGGACAGCTTCAGTCAACCGCTGTGTCACTCCCGCGGTGAAGGGGATTTCTGACGCTTCTCCATCAGCGGCCCGGACGCGCCACAGCTTCCCCCCGGCGGTGATAACGATGGACTTTCCGTCCGGCGTCCAGCTGTAACCGGGGTGGGGACCGAACACAGACCACGCCTCCTGAGAGTCCCGGTCGAGGCGGTCGAAGAGGGGACGTTCCACGCCGGTGGCAAGTTCTCTGACGAACAAAACTGTTTCTGTCCCCACACGACGGACAAAGGCGAGTGTCTTGCCGTCGGGAGAAATCTTCGGCGTAACAGCGCCGCCCACGCCACCGGTGACTTTTTTCTTCTCCCCGGTCTCTAGGTCGACGCTGTGGATGGCGTAAATCCCATCGTGGGGATTCCGGTTGTACTGAAATGTGTTGCCGGGGCTCACGTCCTGAGAGTAGTACAGCGTCTTCCCATCGGGACTCACGTCCGGTTCGCCGGCGTCGTGCTGCCAGTCACGCCGGTCCGTCACGTTCGTTCCTGAACCTTCGCCCGACGCGTGGTAAATCCACATCTCGCCGGCGCCGAGGGAACGGGTGTCGACAAAATGTTTTCGGGCGATGATGTACTGATCGTCGATGGTGAAGACAGGATTGTTCAGCAGTCGAAACTTTTCGTCAGTCACCTGCCTCGCCTCAGAACCGTCGCGGTTCATAATCCAGATATTGTCGCCGCCGGAACGGTCGGATGCGAAAGCGATCGATCGGCCGTCGTGACTGAATGTCGGATGCACATCCCACGTCGGTCCCGAAGTGAGGGGCGTCGCTTCTCCGCCGGAGATGGGGATGACATAAATGTCGCCCAAGAGATCAAAGACGATCTGTTTTCCGTCAGGCGAAACATCACAACTCATCCATGTCCCTTCCGATGTGGTGAAGCTAATGGTCTCTGTGGGACCGAGCTCGGCAGTCACGTCCCACTCTTTTTTCTTGTCCTCCGCTGAAAGGAGGCCCGCGAGCGTCACCAGTGTCAATACAGTTTTCATTGTTCTGTCCTCCACTTGAATCAGTTCTCTCTTGGATAATGGATCACGAAGGGCGGGAATCTAAGTCAGAGGGCCGCTTCCGTTCAAATTTGAGTGGCGGACGGCCCAATCCATTGTAATTTCGGGGCGGGCAGTCTCCCCTCCGATCACGCGGAAACTCTATGGAAGACACATACCACAATCGCAGCACGCTCTTCGGATTTCAGAAAGAGTACATTGCCGAATTTGTTTACGGCGGCATAGACGGAACCGTCACCACTTTCGCCGTTGTGGCGGGATCAGCGGGAGCCGAACTCGCCCTCCCCATCGTCCTGATACTCGGTTTCGCCAACCTCATCGCCGACGGCTTCGCCATGTCTGTGGGGAGCTATTTTTCCGCAAAATCCGAGCACGACTCCTTCGAGAAACACAAGGCGGTGGAGCATTGGGAGGTGGAGAATCTCAGGGAGAGAGAGGTGGAGGAGATCAGGGAAATCTATGAGGCCAAAGGGTTCAAGGGGGATCTGCTGAAACAGGTGGTGGATGTTATCACCTCCGATGAAGATGTCTGGGTTGACACCATGATGAAGGAGGAGCTGGAGATGATCAAGGACGCT
>LUOC01000070.1:7756-8808 GCA_001626655.1 Fidelibacterota bacterium REDSEA-S14_B6
CCGTGGAAGCGGGGGTTGGTCACCTTCCTTGCATTCAATGTCATGGGCTTCATTCCGCTCACAGCCTACGTGCTGGCAGGCGTCACCGGGGCCGGCGGTGCGAGCCTCTTCACAACGTCGTGCATTTTCACCGGAGTTGCACTCATATTCATCGGTGCGCTGAAAGGTGTGGTGACAGAACAGAAGCCGGTAAGAGGAACCCTTGAGACCGTTTTGCTGGGCGGCGCTGCAGCTACCATCGCCTATTTCGTCGGCGATATTCTGGAGAAACTCCTCTGACTCTGGCGCTTGAGTTGGAGGTGTCTTAGTTTCGGCCATGGCTGAAGCGGTGACAAAAGGGATTCGCGTCGGTGTCAAGAGTGAATACATGCCGGAACGGTCTGATCCTGATCGGCCGTTGTTCTTCTTCGCCTACCACATCACGATCACCAATGAAGGGGAGACGCCTCAGACACTGGTAAGCAGATACTGGCACATCACCGATTCGGTGGGGCAGGTGGAGGAAGTCCGCGGCCCCGGTGTAGTGGGATATCAGCCGAGACTGGAAAAAGATCAGTCATTCCAGTACACAAGCTTTTGTCCCCTCCGTACCGAATTCGGAACCATGAAGGGGACTTATCAGATGGTGAACGATGACGGTGAAATGTTCGATGCTGAAATTCCGCCTTTCAGACTGGTGACCCCTCACTCTGTCAACTGACGCCGCCATATTGGACCAAAACTACAAACACATCATCTGGGACTGGAACGGGACGCTTCTCGATGACGCCTGGCTCTGTGTCGACATCATGGACGGAATGCTGGCGAAGAGAGGAATGGAGCGGCTGACACTGGAGCGGTATCAGCGGCTCTTCGATTTTCCTGTCATCGACTACTACCGCAGACTCGGATTCGATTTCGAAAAGGAACCATTTGAAGTGAGTGGCACCGAATTTATCGACACTTATGAAGAACGCCGCAACGAAGTTTCGTTGAGAGAGGATGCAATCGCCATACTCGAGCAAGTGAAGGAGATGGGGATTCCTCAATCTGTCCTGTCGGCATATCTACAG
>LUOC01000071.1 GCA_001626655.1 Fidelibacterota bacterium REDSEA-S14_B6
GGCATCTACCTGGACTGCACCATCGGAATGGGCGGACATGCATTGGCGGTCCAGAAACTTCTTTCACCCAAAGGGCGGCTGATCGGGTTTGATGGTGATAAGGAAGCCGTCAAACATTGCAGACTACGCTTGTCGCCTTCCTGTCATCTCGTTCACGCCCCCTACGACACCTTTCCCACTCACCTCGTCGAGCTCGGCATTAAGCAGGTGGACGGCATGCTGATAGATCTCGGCATCTCCTCCTACCAGCTCGACACCGCGGGGAGAGGATTCTCATATCGGAACGACGGTCCCCTCGATATGCGCTTTGACGTCGATGCCCCCATCTCGGCCCGGGATATTGTCACCGGTTGGTCTAAAGACCAATTGAGGAAACTTTTCAGGGAGTACGGAGAAGAGCGCCGTGCGTCCGCCATTGCCGCCGCTGTAGTCGATACGAGGGGGAAAAAGGCAATTGAGTCCACGGGGCAGTTGGCGCAGATTATTGAAAGTGTGGTGGGTACACACGCCTCCACCACACTCTCCCGCATTTTTCAGGCCATAAGGATCGCGGTCAATGATGAACTGGGAGCATTGAAAAGGTTCATGGAGAGCTTCATCGATTATCTATCTGTGGGGGGACGTCTGGTGGTCATCTCCTACCATTCCTTGGAGGATCGGCTGGTGAAGCAGACATTCCGACGTTTGGAGAAAGGGTGCACATGTCCTCCGGATGTTCCGGTCTGCCGGTGCGGGCTCACCCCTTCGCTGGAACTGTTGACAAAACGGGTGGTCCGTCCTCCGGAAGCTGAAGTTGCGTCCAATCCCAGGGCGAGGAGCGCTCGGCTTCGAGCCGCGGAGAAAATCTGATGCCTGCCCAAAAGCCAAAACGGCGTAAACCGTCTCGCAAGCAGAGAGAGTTCATCAACTCAATACTTTTCCTCGCCGCCTCCCTCCTCTCCGTCACAGGACTCCTGATCTATCTCTGGGTCTACAATGAGATCATACTGACGGAGAAGACCAACGTAGGATTGCGGCAGTCAAGAGCATCGCTGGTGGAGGACAACCGGCGCATGCATGCGGACATTGCCCGCCTCAAGCGCGCCGACAGAATTACCGCTATCGCCGAAAAAGAACTGAACCTGATTACCCCCGAGCCTGAATCGCTGGTGGTATTCATTGATGCGGATGTGTTCACAAAACAGCGAGGCGGTGAGGAGTGACCAAGGCGTTCTTGAAAACTCGTCCGCGGATGCTCTTTCTTTCGGGCGTGGTCATTCTCATCTGGGCAACGTTGATGGTCCGTTTCTTCCATATTCAGGTGATACGGGCGAACGACCTCGCCGATCGGAGCAAACGGCAGGGCGGCAACAAAGTCAAGCTCGCAGCCGTTAGAGGGACCGTGAAAGACAGGCACGGCGATGAACTGGCCACGAACGTGGTTCACTACTCTTTTGCGATCCACCCTTCGAAGGTTGAGAACCGGGAAAATCTGATCAATGCGTTCACTAAAGCGACGGGGCGGCAGCGGAAGCAGTACGAATCGAAGTTCGATGATCCAGCCAGCTACGTCTTCCTTGAGCGCAATCTCCGATCGGAGGTGGCGCGGCCCCTGCTCGAACTGAACGATAAGGGCCTTGTTTCAAGCAGGCACGGCTACCGATCCTATCCCCACAAGAATGTCGCCTCACAGATCATCGGTTTTACCAATGTAGACAACAAGGGGATCGAAGGAGTCGAGAAGCAGTTTGACAAGAAGCTTCAGGGCAAGGACGGTTGGATCGTGCTGCAGCGCGACGGGAGGGGGGGAAGCAGGCGCAACAACGCCTATCCCCGAATGGCGCCTGTTGACGGTTCAGACGTTTTTCTCACCATCGACCTGCAGTATCAGGCGATCCTTCAAGACGAACTTCAGCGGCAGGTCAATCGGACCAGCGCCGGCGGAGCTATGGGCGTCATCCTCGAACCGGCCACCGGCAAGATTCTTGCAATGGCGTCCCTCCCGGATTACGATCCCAACGAGGCGGCGACGTTCCCACGGGAGACGTTTCGCAATCGGGCTGTCACCGATCAGTTCGAGCCGGGATCGACCTTTAAGCTTGTGGCCGCTACCGCTGCCCTCAGCCACCGGACTGTCTCCCTGCAGGAGGAGTTCAACTGCGGCAACGGCACCTACGACTTCCGGGGGCTCACAATCGAAGATTGGGAGAAATTCGGACTCCTCACCTTCCCCCAGATTATTCAAAATTCCAGCAATGTAGGGACAGTCAAGATTGCTGAGCGGATCGGTTCGCGGAATCTTTACGCCACCGGCCGGAAGTACGGCTTCGGCACGCTGTCTGGCATCACCTTCCCCGGAGAGGCGAAGGGCGTCTTCAAGCCGACGGACGACTGGAGCGGAATCTCCATCGCTGAGATATCCATCGGCTATGAAGTGTCCATCACAACCCTCCAGCTGGCTCTTGCTTACGGCGCCGTCGCCAACGGCGGATTTCTTATGAAGCCGCACATCGTTGACAGAATCGTTCATCCGTCCGGAACCGTCAGCTACGAGGCAGAGCCGACAGTTGTCCGAAGGGTCGCCTCCAGAGAAGTGATGGACGAGTTGACGGACATGCTCGAACTGGCCGTTTCAAAAGGGACAGGGACAAAGGCAAACCTTCCGGGATGGGACGTGGCCGGAAAAACAGGAACGGCCAAGAAATTCATGTCAGGCGGTTATTCTGAGCGTCGGTTCATCGCTTCATTCGCCGGTTTCTTTCCCGCTCACGATCCAAGGATGGTCGGCGTAATTATTGTCGATGATCCCCGGGACGGCCTCCACTGGGGCGGTGAGACGTCGGCGCCTGTGTTCAAGTCTGTAATGACAAGGGTGATTCAAGCAGACAACTCAATCCTTGTACACAAGCCGGTGAAGGAACGCCCTGAAATGCTGGCGGTTAAGACAAGCAGAAGTGACGGAGCTGAAGATTTCAACAAAACGGTCGCCCCCATTCTCTCAGTTGCCGTTCCCGTCAGCGCCGAAGAAGGGATGGTCATTGTACCCGATGTTCGCGGTCGAAGCTTGCGCAACGCCAGATCGATGCTCCGCAGGGCGGGACTGAAAGTTTCTCCAACCGGTTCCGGGACCGTCGTCTGGCAAAGTCCCGCTCCGGGGAAAATTGTGAAAAAATCGTCGTTCTGTTCTATAGGGCTCGGACTCAATTGATGGCGTCCATCGAAACACTATTGCAGGGGGTTGATGTCGTGGAGCAGTCTCCGGTGGCGATTCCCGTGAATGCGGTCACGGCCGACTCCCGTCATGTCTGGCCCGGCTCCGCCTTTGTCGCGGTCGATGGGACCGCCGACAACGGACTCAACTACGTCCACGACGCCATCGATCTCGGTGCGGCGCTCATCATTTCCAAGGGAGGGCCGAAGGCTGACGACTGTAATCGGCATCACCGGCACGAACGGAAAAACAACTACCGGATTCCTGCTCGACGCCATCCTCCGGGCCGAAGGCCTCGGTACGGGCCTTATTGGCACGCTCGGCGTTTCGGCGCCGGGACTGGAGGCCAAGACCGGTCTCACCACGCCGGACAGTCTCGAACTTCAGCGGACTCTCGCCCTATTTGCCGATGGCGGATTGACCCATTCAGTCGTAGAGGTTTCATCCCACGCCCTCGAGCTGGAGCGGGTGGCAGACGTCGATTTTGACCTCGCAGTCTTCACCAACTTCTCTCAGGATCATCTCGATTTCCACAAGAGCATGGACGACTATTTCAGGGCAAAGAGCAAGCTTTTCTCTTCGCTCTCCGCCGACAAACTCGCAATCATCAACGCCGACGATCCCAGGGCGTCTGAACTGTTGGAGCTCACTTCGGCCCAGACCGTCACCTACGGTTTTGACGGAAAAGCGGATGTGAAGTTCGAGGAGTGGGGAATGTCCATCGACGGGATTACCGGCACCATCAAGTGCGACAGGGAGACGATTCACATCTCCTCCCCGCTCATCGGCTCTTACAATCTCCACAACATTCTCGCCGCGGTGGCGGCGGCACAGGCGCTTGCGATTCCGGCCGATTCGATTGCTAAGGGAATCTCTTCCCTTCATTTGGTCCCGGGGCGTGTAGAACAGATGAAGAGCCACAACGGCGCCACGATTATTGTCGATTATGCCCACACTCCGGACGCCTATCAAAAACTGTTTTCGTCACTTTCCGTACTCCTACCTCGCGGGCGGAGGCTGGGCGTTGTTTTCGGCTGCGGAGGCGACAAGGATCGTGATAAACGTCCTCTCATGGCCGCCGCAGCCGAATCCTTCGCCGAGCACCTGTTCGTCGCCCCGGACAATCCCCGCAGCGAACCGATCGACGCTATCAATAAAGACATCGCCGCCGGATTCAAGAAAGAGAGCCACACCTTCTTTGATGACAGGGCGGCGGCGATTCGTGAGGCGGTGGCTTGGCTCGAACCGGGGGATATCCTTGCCGTTGTAGGAAAAGGCCGGGAGGACTGCCAGATCGTCGGGACGGAACGAACCGAATACTCAGAGGTTGAAACAGTTAAACAGATTGTAAAGGAATTGGCGGGAGATGAGAATTGATCTTCCCGAACCTGACAAGTTCACAAAGCTGGCCGCCGACATGACCGGTCAGCAGCTCGATAGACAGATCACCGGCGTGACCCTCGACACACGAGAGGCGAAAGCCGGCGATCTCTACATCGCCATCGCCGGAGAGCGGGTGGATGGCCACGATTTCTTGAAGCAGGCCGCCGAGGCGGACTGCGCAGCAGCGGTTGTCTCCAAAGTGGACGATACCGCTGACCTTATACAGATACGCGTAGATGATCCCACCGCCACCGTCAGTGAACTGGCGAAAGAGTGGCGATCATCACTCTCTTTGGAAGTGACCGGCATTACCGGCTCCAACGGCAAGACGACGACCAAAGACCTTCTGATACACATCTTTTCTGCGTGGCACTTAGTGCACGGGACTCGCGGGAACTATAATACCCACTTAGGGTTACCACTCACCTTACTCGAGCTAGACTCCCAGCATTCCCGATCCTTCCTTGAAATGGGAGCCAATCACCGGGGCGATATTGGATATCTATGTAGTCTGTCCCTACCTCGGCACGGATTAATTACCAATATCGCCCCATCCCACCTCTCGAGTTTCGGATCCATAGAGACCATTCGTGAAACGAAGGGTGAGTTGTTCAAGTCCCTGCCGGCGGACGGCACAGCTTTTGTGAACGCAGACGATGAAAATGTGAGAGACCTCCCCACGGATGCCGAAAGGGTCACCTACGGTTTCAGTCACGATTGCGACTTTGCCGGCGATATGAGCCGCGGCGATGATGGACACATTACACTTATTATAAATGGTGAGGAGATTGAAACAGGCTCGGCGAACCAAACTTTTTCAATGAACCTCCTGGCCGCCTCCGCCGTGGCTTCGACCCTCGGCATGAGCTGGGAAGTGATCCAGGAGCGTGTCGCCTCGTTCCAGGCCGTGACGGGGCGATGCAGAGTTGAGGTGAAAAACGGGGTGACGGTTATCGATGACACGTACAACGCGAACCTCACCTCCACACTGGCGGCGCTGGACTATCTGTTTGACATCCCCTCCGAAGGGGAAAGGCATTTTATTTTTGGCGATATGCTTGAGCTCGGCGACGCCAGCGAGAGCCATCACCAGAAGGTGGGTGTCGCCGCATCCGAGAAGCGCGTTGACCATTTTTACTGCTACGGCGCCGAGGCGGCGACCGCGTCAACAGCGGCGAACGGAATCGACTCCCGTCATTTTGATGGGAAGAAACATCTCGCCGAAGTGATCAGAGAGAACGTTTCACCCGGCGACGTTGTGCTGTTCAAAGGATCCCGCGGCATGGCGCTTGAATCGGTCATAGAGGAACTGTTTGGAGACTGATGTTCTACCACATCCTTTATCCGCTTAGGAGTGAACTGTCGGGACTGAACATTTTTCAGTATATCACCTTTCGGGCGGCGGGCGCTGCCATTACCGCCCTCATCATAAGTTTTCTCGTCGGACCGTGGATCATCCGGAAACTCCGAGCGAGCCAGGTTCTGGAGACCATCGGCGAACGGGGGCCGCAATCTCATCAGTCTAAGAAGGGCACGCCAACCATGGGGGGAATCATCATCCTTGCGGCGGTGATTCTCCCCACCCTCCTTTGGGCAAACCTCATGAACAGCTACATCCACATCATCCTTCTGGCAACCATCTGGATGGGACTTTTCGGTTTCCTCGACGACTACCTTAAGACAGTGAAAAAGACCAAGAAGGGGCTGGTGGCGCGGTACAAACTCGCGGG
>LUOC01000072.1 GCA_001626655.1 Fidelibacterota bacterium REDSEA-S14_B6
CTTCTCGCCGAAGCTCTCCCGGCGGTGCAGAGTCACCAGAACCTTGTTTCCGTACTTCACTTGAAGATTCCGCCCGAGACAGGCGTCCACAACCGTGTTTCCTGTCACCAGAATACCGTCACACCCTTCTGCCTCGAGGTTTTTTTTCGCCGTTGATGTCGGCACCCAGTTGAGGCGGGCGACTCTGGAGATGAGCTGCCGGTTCAGCTCTTCAGGAAAGGGGGCGGCGAGATCGTGAGTTCGCAGTCCTGCCTCCACGTGTCCGACGGGCAGTCCGTGGTAAAAGGCGCTGAGGGCGACAGCCGCCGCTGTGGTGGTGTCCCCCTGCACAATCACAATTCCCGGCAGATACCGATTGTAATGATCCGGCATCTCCGACACGATTCGGCTCATCACGTCAGAGGGCGACTGCCCTGCTTCCATGATTTCACATTTCACATCAGGAGGAGGCACGAGGGACGCCACATCCTCGAACAGATCGCCGTGCTGACCGGTGAAAACGGTTGCACATGATAGACTGCTGGAAGCGAGCGCTTCGATCACCGGCGCCAGCTTGATCACTTCGGGGCGCGTGCCGAAACAGACCAGAACATCGACGGCTTTTTGAGATTGAGCCATCTTATCCGCCACCCGAAATTTCACCGAACTGGACGTTATAGAGTTGACGGTAATGGCCGCCGTTCTCCATCAACTGTTCGTGTGTTCCCGACTCCACCACCTTCCCCGCTGCCAGCACAATGATCAGATCGGCGTTCACCACCGTGGAGAGGCGGTGTGCGATGACAAAAACAGTCCTGTCCTGCATCAAATGCTCGATCGCTTCCTGCACCTTCTTCTCCGATTCGCTGTCGAGGGACGAGGTCGCCTCATCCATGATAAGGATGGGCGGATTCTTCAGCAGTGCTCTTGCGATAGCGAGGCGCTGGCGCTGACCGCCCGAAAGTTTCACGCCGCGGTCACCGATCACTGTCTCGAAACCGTCGGGCTGTTCTTCGATAAAATCGAGGGCGTTGGCGGCGACGGCGGCCTCCCGCAGTGCCTCCACTGAAATTCCGCTCTGGCCGTAGGCGATGTTGCTGGCGATAGTGTCGTTGAAAAGAATTGTCTCCTGCGGCACGATACCCATAAGGTCTCTCAGAGACCTCTTCTGCACCCTTCGGACATCGTGTCCGTCTATTTCCACCGCTCCCTTGGTCACCTCAAAGAAGCGTGGAATGAGGTCGGCAATCGTCGATTTCCCGGCGCCGCTCTCTCCCACCACGGCCACCACCTTCCCGCGCTCAATCGTGAAAGTGACGCCGCTCAGCACCTCTGGCTCGTCCTCGGCATAGGAGAAGTGCACGTCCTTGAACGACACCTCTCTATCGAAACCTTCTATCGCCACAGCGTTCTCCGCATCGATGATGGCAGACTTGGCATCGAGTATTGAGTAAACTCTCTCGGCAGAAGCGAGAGCCGTCTGAATTTCCGCATTTACCGTGTTGAGGCTTTTGATGGGATTAAGAATAGAAAAGAGCAGGAGGATGAAACGGATGAAATCTTCCGGCTCCATGGAATTGTCGATAAGTACATCCTGCCCGCCGAGCCAGAGCAGGATGACGCCCATGGTGACTCCGATCATTTCTGTCACCGGCGGAGAGGCGAGCCGGAGGCTCATCTGCCGTTTCTGAAGGCGATAGAAGGTGAGCGTCTCCCGGCGGAACTTCAGTTTTTCCGCCTGCTCCATGACGAACGCTTTCACCACACGGATGGCGCCGAGGACTTCTTGAAGAATCGACACGATGCCCGCAATCTGAATGGAAGACCGTTTCGCTTTCCGGCGGATGCTCCCGCCCACCCAGACCATCAATATCACAGCCGCAGGGAGAATCAGCGTGGCGGCGAGGGTCAGCCGCCAGTTGATCATGAACAGCAGTGTCATGAATGTAATTATGTTGATGGGCTCCACAAGGAGTTTCTGGAAGCTGACGGAGAAGGTCCGCCTCATGGTTGCCACGTCATTGAGGACGATGGACGTCAGGTCGCCGGCACGGGTCCGATCAAAGAACGACAGGGAGAGTGATGTGAGGTGATCGAAAAGTTGATTCCTGAGATCGGTAATCACTTTCAGCTGCATCAGCCCCGCACAGAAATTCTTAAGGTAGAGAAATATGTTCTTCAACACAAAGACGACGAAGATCGAAAGGCAGAGCCGTTTGAGTGTCTCCAGCGGTGTCGCTCCGAGGATCAATTGATTTGTCCACATCTTGAGCGTTTCGTTGGCTGTCCGTTCCGCGGCGCTGAGGAGCCGTTCCTGACTCGCGAGAAGCGTTTCGAAATCGGTGAGAATATTGGTGATGAACGAAGCGGTGAGCCAGATGGAGAGTGAGTTGAAAAAGACGAAGACCACCGACGCCGAGATGGAAACGCCGAGGAGCATCCAGTGGGGTTTTGCCAGTGCAATGATCCGTTTAAACATCACAGTTTCTTGAGAGAACCTCGGCTATAGTCTATGGCCGGCCGGTGCCGGAACTCATCCATGACTGAACAAATCGCGTCTGCGGAAGTTCCCTCGCCTGTCTCATAGGCGACAAATCTATTACTTCATTAGGTAGAAATCATTATTTTTGAGGCGAACGATGCGAGTCGGAAAAAGAAGAATAATCATCATTGGTGACCGTGTGCTCATCCGTCCGGACGATTCGGCGGAGAAATCTCCGGCAGGACTTTACCTCCCTCCCACCGTCCGGGAGAAGGAGGATGTCTGGGGCGGCGTCGTGGTGGAGGTCGGTCCCGGGTTGCCGGTATCGGATCCCAACAGCGTGGAGGAGGAGCCTTGGAAAACGACAGGAAACACTGTCCGATACATTCCCCCGCAGGCGGAAACCGGTGATTATGCGCTGTTCCTGAAAAAGGCTTCCGTAGAAATCAATGTGGAAGAAAAGAAGTATCTCATCGTTCCGCAGGCGGCGATTCTTGTAGTCATCCGCGACGAGATTACGACGTAACTTTTTGAATCTACCTTGGCGCCGAGCGATAAGAAGTTCGGCAGGAAGAGAGGTTTACTGTCCAAATGAACTCAATTTCGTTTATCGATTTCGGTGAGAAGGGAAACTGGATCGGCGGCGCTTTCGCCGTTCCGTCATCTGCCGAAAAGCTTGATGTCACCACCCCTTACTGGGGGAGAACTATCGCCACTGTCCCACTCTCGGGACGATCAGAACTGGACGCAGCCGTCGATGCTGCGGCTGAAGCGTGGCCGGCGTGGCGGGATACTCCTGTCGGTAAGAGGACTCAGATCATGTTCCGTTTCAAGGCGCTGATGGAACGGGACTATGACGAGATCGCCCACTTGGTCGCACTGGAAAACGGAAAGACCGTCCCTGAGGCGAAAGGGAGCATCGACCGGGGAATTGATGTGGTGGAATTCGCTACCTCCTTCACAAACGTACTCCGGGGCGATGTGATGAATGTTTCCAGCGGCGTCAGTTGTGAGGCGCTTTATGAACCCCTCGGCGTCGTGGCGGGGATTACGCCGTTTAACTTTCCCATTATGGTGCCGCTCTGGATGATTCCCATCGCCATCACGGCGGGGAACTGCTTCATCCTGAAACCGTCTGAACAGACCCCCCTCTCGGCGATGAAGATGGCGGAGCTGCTGTCCGAAGCAGGTCTGCCGGACGGCGTCTTCAGTGTGGTCAACGGCGCCAGAGATGCGGTAGAAGCGATCACGGACCAACCCGGCATCAGCGCTGTCGCATTTGTTGGCTCGTCCACCGTCGCGGAGATTGTTTACAGCCGGAGCACGGCCAACGGCAAGAGGGCCCTCTGCCTCGGCGGAGCGAAGAATCACCTTATCGTTGTCCCCGATGCCGAAAAGGAGATGACGGTGAACGGCGTCATCAGTTCGTCCATGGGAAGCGCAGGTCAGCGGTGCATGGCCGCCAGCGTTATGGTTGGCGTGGAAGACGTGGACGCCATTATTGATGGAATTGTGAAAACTTCAGATGGACTGCAACTCGGTGAAGATATGGGTGCAGTCATCAGCGCTGCCGCGAGGGAAAGGATCATAGGGATGATCGACGAGGCAGAAGAACAGGGAGCCAAGATTGTTCTCGATGGTCGAAATACGCCGGCTCCGGACGGTTATGACGGAGGTTACTGGCTTGGCCCCACAGTCATCGATTATGCGTCGCCGGAAATGACGTGCGCCCAAGTGGAGATATTCGGCCCCGTCCTCACCATCCTGCGGGCGGGATCGCTAGAAGAGGCCGTCGAGATCGAGAACGGATCGCCCTACGGAAACGCCGCTTCTGTCTTCACCTCCTCCGGGGCGGTGTCGAGGTATGTTTCTGAAAATGCCAGCGCCGGCATGGTGGGGATCAACGTCGGCGTGCCGGTCCCTCGGGATCCGTTCAGCTTCGGCGGGTGGAACCAGTCCAAGTTCGGGCATGGCGATATTACAGGAACGAGCGGCCTCTCCTTCTGGACCAATCTGCGTAAAGTTACCACGCGCTGGCCAACGGACTAGCTTCGGCCGTTGCGTCTCGACTCCCGTCTCCGGTCAGTTTCAATCTCGAAAGCTGTGAGCAAACTCACCTGTCGCACCCACGTCGGGATCCTCACGCGGCTCCTTGTCATCTCATGCTCGCTGATCGTTCTTGTCGCTGCACAGGACAAGGGAAGAGAAAGTAAATCGGTCCTCTTCGTTTACGGCGGATGGGAGGGTCACGAACCTGAGAAATGCCGAGATCTGTTCGTCCCTTGGCTGAAGGACGAGGGGTTCACGGTGACAGCGTCGCCTTCCCTCGACTCCTATCTGGATGAAGATTTGATGAATTCTGTCGATCTCATTATTCAGGTCTACACGCACGGCGGACTGGCCGACGCATTCAGGAACAATCCTGACTATCAGTTCATGATCGGAGGACAATGGGTGGCCCACCCCGGCGGCACAGTTGAGTATGAGGTCAACATCACCGATCACGAGGATCCCATCACTCGTGGGCTGAGCGACTTTACCGTCAATTCGGAGCAGTATTACATGCATGTCGATCCCGCCAACGAGGTGCTGGCCGAGACCACCTTCAGCGGCGAAGGGGCCTACTGGATCAAAGGCGCCACCATGCCGGTGGTGTGGAAGAAAAAGTACGGGAAAGGTCGTATTTTCTACACCTCACTCGGGCACAGCGTGAAAGTGTTCGAGATTCCCGAAGCGATGGCCATTGTGAAAAGGGGGATTCTTTGGGCCGTCGGGGAGCTGGAATGAAGGAGCATAATTTTTGTGTGAGATAGAACGGTGAACAGGCGAGAAGCACTGAAGGGCGTCGCCCTGTTGACAGGGGGTGCCCTCTCACCGTCGGTGGTGTCGGCCATACTGTCCGGGATCACAGCTGGCGGGAGTGGTAAGTGGTCGCCGAAGATTGTCACCGGACGACAGAATGAACTGATCACCACGGTCGCCGAACTGATTATTCCCGCCACCGATACGCCCGGTGCGAAGGCAGCCAAGGCGAATGAATTCATTGACCTCATGCTGGCGGACTGGCTGACGGCGGCGGAGAGAGATTCGTTCTTCAGGGGGTTGGAGGAGCTGGACGGTCGGGCCGAGAAATTGCACTCAGCAAAGTTTGTAAAATGTTCGGTCGAGGGGCAGACGGCCATCCTGAAAGAACTGGAAACAGAAGTCACTTCTCAGAGAGGGGAAGACGGGGGGCGAAAACCGTTCTTCAGCCAAATGAAGGAGTTGGTGCTTATCGGCTATTTCACTTCTGAGATCGGGGTGACGCAGGAGCTGAAACACTTTGTGGCGACAGACAGGTATGAGGGGTGTATTCCGTTCGAGGAGATTGGAAGGACGTGGTCCGGGTGAAAACCGTGCGTCGAGAAGAACTTGAGAAGCTTGCCCTATTCTCGCGGAGGAGAGCCGAACAAGATATCGTCCCCAACTTCCCCTCACCTTGTTCCTCTCCCCCACTCGATCCGATCCACAGATGGCTTGCAGGCGCTGCGGGGAGAGGAGACCAGAGAGTCATGGCGGGAGCCCAATGCCCAAAGTTCCACACTTGGGACAGGACTTGAGAGCATATCCTTCTCCCTCGGTGATAGAAGGCAGGTTGAGGGGAACAAAGACAAAGTTTGTGTACCGCGAAAACTCAAGCGTAATTGATGGTTAAGAAGAACAACTTTGATGCAATCGTGGTCGGTTCCGGCATCACCGGCGGGTGGGCGGCGAAAGAGTTGACGCAGAAAGGGCTGAAGGTCCTTCTGCTGGAGCGGGGCCGAAACGTGAGGCACGGCGCCGACTATAAGACGGAGCACAAACCCCCGTGGGAGTTCGACTATCGAGGGCAAGGGGAGAGAGACCTCTACAGGGAAGTGTCTCGTGGATTCGCGGTTATCAATTGGGCGGGAGATCGCTCATGTGGGGGAGGCAGTGCTACCGCCTCAGTGAGCTCGATTTTGAGGCAAACGCCCGGGACGGCGTCGGCATCGACTGGCCTGTTCGATATGAGGAGATCGCCCCGTGGTACGACTATGTGGAGCAGTTCATCGGCGTGAGCGGGCAGACGGAAGGCCTCCCCCAGGTTCCCGATGGAAAATTCCAGCCCCCTATGGAGATGAACTGCGTCGAACTTTCGCTCAAAGAGCAGATTGAAAAAACCTTTTCCGGCAGGACGATGACCATCGGGCGAACGGCCGTATTGACACAACCGAAGGGCGATCGCGCGGCGTGCCACTACTGCGGCCCGTGCGAGCGGGGCTGTTCCACCGGTTCGTACTTCAGCAGCCTCAGCGCTACACTTCCGGCGGCGGTAGCGACCAAGAACCTGACCATCCGGCCGGACAGCGTCGTCCACAGCGTTATCTATGATGAGAAAACGGACAGGGCCTCCGGCGTGCGGGTTATCGATAGGAATACGCGTGAGGCAGAGGAGTTTTCGGCGAAGGTTGTCTTCCTCTGCGCTTCTACTCTGGGAAGTACTCAAATCCTCCTCAACTCTTCCACACCCCGTTTCTCAGAGGGCCTCGCCAACTCCTCCGGCGCGCTGGGGCGTTACCTGATGGATCACACCTACGCATCCGGCGCGAGAGGGACTTTTCCCGGTTTTGAGGACAAGTACTATTCCGGGCGGCGGCCCAACGGTATCTACATCCCCCGTTTCCAGAACATTTCCAAAAGGCATCCCGACTTCCTCCGGGGCTACGGCTTTCAGGGGTCGGCGGGCCGACAAGGGTGGAGCCGCGGGATAGAGATGCAGGGGTTCGGCGCAGACTTCAAACATTCATTGAGAAAACCGGGGCCGTGGCAGATGAATTTCTGGGGGTTCGGTGAATGCCTCCCGCGGTGGGAGAATCAGGTCGAACTGGATGACAGGAAGGTTGATGCGTGGGGCATCCCGCTCCTGAAGATCAACGCCACATGGAGCGAGAACGAGAGACTGATCAAGAAAGAGGCTTCTATCACCGCGGCTGAAATGCTCGAAGCCGGCGGCGCCGTGGATGTGGTGCCTGTCATGGAAGATACGCCGCCCGGCCTCTGCATCCACGAGATGGGGACTGCCCGAATGGGGAAAGACCCCAAGACGTCCGTCCTGAACAGGCATAACCAGTGCCACGATATCCCCAACCTGTTCGTCACCGACGGCTCATTCATGACCTCCTCGGCATGCCAGAATCCATCGCTGACGTACATGGCGTTCACCGCCCGCGCCTGCAACTACGCCGTGGAACAGATGCGGAAAGGGAACCTCTGAACTGTCGATGATGAAAAATGTTCTAACAATTCTACTTCTCCCCTTCGCGTTGATGGCGGCTGATTTTACAGGCCGCGGTCAGGAGAAGTGGACCCCCCTATTTAACGGCAAGGACCTGACGGGGTGGAAAATTAAGATAGCCGGCCACGAAATGGGCGACAACTACGGCAATACGTTCAGAGTTGAAGATGGAGTTCTCAAGGTAGCCTATGACCGGTATCAACAGTTCGACGGCAAGTTTGGCCACATTTTTTACGAGAGGCCGTTTGATCATTACATCCTCCGTTTCGAGTATCGGTTTGTGGGTGAACAGACTCCAGGCGGGCCGGGGTGGGCGTTCCGGAACAGCGGCGCCATGCTCCACAGTCAATTACCGGAAAGTATGGCTAAGGATCAAAGTTTCCCCGTCTCCATCGAGATGCAGATTCTCGGCGGGAACGGCGTGGACGACCGCCCCACCGGCACCGTCTGCACACCGGGGACACACATCGTCATGGACGGCGAACTGACCCGCCGCCACTGCATTAACTCCAGCTCGAAGACTTATCACGGCGACCAATGGGTGAATGTTGAGGTGGAAGTGCGAGGCAACGGTTTGATCAGCCACAAAGTGAATGGAGAGGTTGTGCTTGAATACACCGAACCTCAATTAGACGGAGACGATCCCGACGCTCAGAGACTGGAAAGAAAAGATATTCGTTTGCGCAGCGGCTACATCGCCCTCCAGGCCGAGAGTCACCCCCTTGAATTCAGGAAGATAGAAATCCTAGCGTTGGATCCGGAATAGCTGGCAAGGAGCGTAGTCCCTCACTCATTTGTGGGGACATGAAGAACCAAACTCCAAACCCCAAGATCCAAAGTTCCAGGCTTCATCGGCAAACAAAAGAGTCTTGATCTTGGCTATTTGTTCTTGACTCTTATCGCACAGAGCCCTGTGGACAGTCAGCGGAATTCTGAATTCCGAATTCCACATTTCATCAGAACGGGTTGATGAGCACAAGCCGGAAGTAGACGTTCGGCTCAGTACCGTCGCTCCACCCATCCATCGTATTGGCCCGCCCGAGGGCTAACGCCGCAGGCCCGATGGCGATCCGACCCTCAACGCCCGCTGTAACGATCATCTCTTCCGCCGCCTTCTCATCACTCCAGGCGTTCCCGAAATCGGAGATGAGGGCGAGAGAGAGCCGTCTCGGCACTATGGGGAGGCGGTATTCCACACTCCCGAAAACGAGGCGGTTCCCCAACCGAACGCCGTCCCACCCTCTCGGGTTGTGGTTCTCCGGAAGGAACTGAGTGACTGAGGTGGAGAACTCGGACGGAGGGAGCGTGAAATAGAGCGGCGCATCCTGACATAATCGTGGGCCGGAGGGCTGCCGGAAAGGGCCATTATTTTCACTCTTCCGAAGAGCGCCGTCGGCCCGAGAGGGAGATTGATGAAGGCGTCGGCGGTCAGTTTAGTATAGTCAAATGTGCCGAAGACGGCGGAGGTGGCCTTGTCCACTCTGAGAAGCAGGCCCTTCCCCTGCCGCGGCAGGAGCCAGTTCCACCTGTGGGGCCGGCGGTCGACCCATCGGTACTCGGCGGAGAGGAGCGCCTCCTTGCCCGCTTCCGGCACGGGAAGTCTCTCGTATGTCGACTCCTCCCGGGGGAACCACTCTCCCGTCGCCCAGTCCACGGAGTCGGAAACCATGGGCTGGCGATCCATGAGCGAAACTGCCGCAGAAAAGAGATGGCTCGAAGAAAGGCTCTCCCCGAAATTGTACGGGAAGAACGCCCTCATTTGAATTCCGTTCTTTGTCTCAAAAAGGCCGTACTCGCTACTGTCGTAGGGGCGGTAGACGGGAAGTGTGTTGAAATAGTATGAGATGGACCAGAGTGGCCCGTGCTGGGCGTTGAGATAGGAGAGCAAGAGGCCAGAGCCGTCGACGGTCTTGAAGTCCGTGATCGCCGCTCCGGTGAAGAGGTGCCTGCCGAGGCCGTCCATCCACTGAGTCATGGCGAGAGTCTGGCGATCGGGGATGATGAAGCTGGTGAGGTGTTTCAGATGTTTTGTGAACTGGTACTCCCGCGGTTCGCTGATTTCAACCTCGTTGCCGAGATCGGCTTGCACTAGAACGTGCTCCGGGCCGGCTCTCCGCCAGTCCGTGTAGCTGTCCATTATGGAGAGCGGCGC
>LUOC01000073.1 GCA_001626655.1 Fidelibacterota bacterium REDSEA-S14_B6
GGCTCTATCACCATTACGTCGGGCACGATAACAACAGGGACTGGTTCATGAACAACATGCCCGAATCTCAGGCGTGCTCCCGAGTGATCTACAACGAGTGGTATCCTCAGATTGTTTACAACCATCATCAGACAGGCCCATCCTGGGCGAGGATTTTTCTTCCGCCGTTTTCTGATCCCGTCAATCCCAACATCCACCCCGGTGTCACCACCGGTGTCAGCCTTGTGGGCACCGCCATGGGGAACAGGTTCGCCATGAAGAAGATGGGCGGTGTTGTCTCTGATTTTCAGTACAGCATGTGGTGGAACGGCGGCATGCGGACCGCCCCCTATTTCCACAACCAGATCGGCATTCTCACCGAGACGAGCCACGCCACGCCGACGCCCCGTTTCTACGATCCAGACTCGATTCCGAAAAACATCGGCTCCCGCCGGGCGAATCGTCTATCCAATGACGGGACGGACATTTTTCTCCCCATTCCGTGGGAGGCAGGAGAATCCCATTTCAGGGATGCGGTGGACTATATGCTGACCGCATCCATGGCAGTGATGAATGTTTCCGCTGATCTCCGCGAGAAGTGGCTTATGAACATTTATCGCATGGGCCGTGACGCCATCGAAGCGGGAGAGGCCGGCGGCCCTTTCGCTTATGTGATTCCGACGGAACAGTGGGATCGTGTTGAGGCAACGAATCTTGTGACCCATCTCCGGCGGACCGGGATTGAGGTACACAAGTCCACCGCCAGATTCCGGGCGGGTGATGACCAATACCCGAAGGGTTCGTACATCGTCTACGCGGCGCAGGCGTTCCGTCCAATGGTCCTCGACATGATGGAGCCCCAAGAATATCCCGACAGACGAGGTCCCGACGGCTCGCCGCAGGTGCCGTATGATCTTGCCGGCTGGACGCTGCCCATGCAGATGGGCATAGCGGTAGACAGGATTGACGAGCCGTTCAAGGTGAAGGCAGAAGAGATTGTTGAAATTGAGATTGCGCCCGCCGCCGGAGATGTGACCGGCCGCGGTGACTGGGGCTATATCGTCTCAAATCGAACCAATGCGACGGTTGTGGCGGTCAACCGGCTCCTCGACACCGGAAAGCAAGTCTCCTACCTCGACGGTTCGCACAAGGTACGGTCTGTTGAGTTCGGGCGCGGCTCCATCGTGATCGAATCGTCTGGCAAAGGTAGCGATGCCGCCGTCGACGCCATCGCTGCCGATCTTGGCGTCAGCTTCACCCGCCTTTCGAAAAAACCGTCCGCCTCACTTATCCCCGCCGACCGGCTCAGCATAGGACTTTACAAGTCGTGGGTCTCCAATATGGACGAGGGGTGGACGCGGTGGCTGTTGGAGAATTATGAATTCCCTATGGACACGCTCCACGACGCCGACATACAGGGCGGCCGCCTGAGCCGCTACAGCGCCATCGTAATTCCTGATCAGTCGCCCGGGAGAATCCTGAACGGTCACGCCATGCACACCATGCCTGAAGAGTACATCGGCGGCATGGGCGTTGAAGGGGCCGCCGCCCTTAAGAGGTATGTTGAAGAGGGCGGAACATTGGTCATGCTGGACGGCGCCTCCGATTTCGCCATTGAGCAGTTTGGGCTCCCGGTCCGGAATGCTGTCTCCGGCGTGTCGCCTCAGAAATTCTTCATCCCCGGTTCACTGGTGAGGATTCATCTGAATCAGAGCCATCCCCTCACAGGGGGGATGCAGGAGGAGGCGGCAGCCTATTTTGTCAGGAGTCGTGCTTTCAAGGAGGTGAAACTTTCGAGAAAAGGGGAAGGGGGCCGGGAGGATACCAAACTGGCGCCGAGTCCGCCGGTGGAAGTGATCGCTACCTACGACAAAGAGGATATCCTTATGAGCGGCTGGGCATTGGGTGAGAAGGATCACATCGGCGGCAAAGCGGCGGCGGTCCGTGTGACCGTGGGAGATGGCGACATTGTTCTCGTCGGTTTCCGTCCGCAGTTCCGCGGTCAGCCGAGAGGAACGTACAAACTGCTGTTCAATGCGCTCCTCTTGAGCGGATTGGACAACTATCCGTCTATTACTGAGTAGAGGCGTTGTCGTCACTGCGCCCGGCTAACCGGCGTGAACAGGAAGTCGAGGATTCGAATTCGCTATCTGGTGTTGCTGGCTGGATTAAGCATCGTTCAGACTGCTCGCGGGGATGAATCCTTGTCGCACATTATCCCTGATGAAGCGCCACGGCCCACTGCTTACGCCACTCTAACTGACCAACAGATCATCATCGACGGCCGCCTTAATGAAAAGGCCTGGGAATCGGCCGAGACTATTGACGGTTTTGTTCAGGCCAAACTCCAGGAGGGGTACCCCGCCACCGAACCGACGTCTGTAAAACTTCTCTACGATGATGTGAACCTCTACGTGGGGGCAGTCTGCTACGATTCGGAGCCGGACAAACTCGTTATCGAGAGCCTCCAGCAAGATTTTGAAACTCACAACAGCGACGTCTTCGCCTTGACGCTCGACACATTCTTCGATCGCAGCAATGCCTTCATGTTTCTGTTCAATCCCATGGGGGCAATCAAAGATGGACAGGTGTTCAACGACAGCCGGAACCCCAACCTCGCCTGGGAGGGGGTGATTGAAGTGAAGACAGTGATTCATGACGAAGGATGGAACGTGGAACTGGCTATTCCGTTCTCTACCCTTCGTTTCGACCCATCGCTGGACGAGCAGAAATGGGGATTGAATTTCCTGAGGCGAGTCCGGCGGAAGAATGAAGATTCTTACTGGGCTCCTCTGCCGAGGCGGGGGCGCGTTCACAAAATGTCAAAGGCCGGCACACTGCTTGGGATCAAGGGGATCAAATCAGGGCGGAACCTGAGTGTGAAGCCGTTCGGTTCTGTCGGTTCAAACGGCGGCGAAAATTCTTCAACTGCAGACGGAGGCGCCGATATCAAGTGGGGAGTCACCCCGAGCCTCACTCTCGACATGACATACAATACAGATTTTTCCCAGGTTGAAGCGGATCGTCTTCAGATCAATCTCGACCGGTTTCCGCTCTTTTTTCCGGAAAAGCGCGATTTCTTCATTGAGAACGCCGGCGCCTTCACCTTCGGAGATGTGACTGAAAGAAACTACAGGATGGGTGCCTCTCTTAGAGATTTCACACTATTTCATTCCAGAAGGATAGGACTGGAGAAAGGGTCGCCTATTCCCATTGTCGCCGGTGGAAGGCTCACCGGCAGAGTGAAAGATGTTGAATTGGGAGCCCTCGCCATTCAGACAGAACGGTTGGAGGATAGTCCAGCGGAGCAGTTTCAGGTCTTCCGACTGAGGCGGAACATGGAAGGTAATTCCGATATAGGCGCCATGGTAATTCAACGTCAAGAAACAGCTGCAAGTGACGACTACAACAGGAGTTTCGGCGTCGATGCAAACCTCAGATTCTTCGGCAACCTCGTCGTCAGTTCGTATCTCGCGGGGACGACTGAACCGGGGAGTGGTGGAGGCAATCTCGCAGGCCGAATCTCCACCGGCTGGCGGGACGGTTTTTGGGACATTTCCGCTTTCTATAAAGAGGTGGGGGAACAGTTTAATCCCGGCGTTGGATTCGTGAGGCGAAATGGGGTCCGGCACGCCTATGCCACCCTTGGCGCCCATCCGGCACTGGCGTCAAAGCGGTTCTACAAGCTGAATCCGTATGGCGAATTTCACTATGTGACCGACCTGAATTCAGCCGTGGTAACACGAACCGCCTCTGCGGCCCTCGACTTTCATTTCCGCGACGGCAGTGTGATGGGCGTGAAAGGTGTCAGCAGGTTTGAGCGGGTCGACTCCCCCTTTTCAATCGGAGAGGATGTAACGATAGACGCCGCTGATTATTCTTTTGGAGAGATTATCGCGTTCTACCGATCCAACGCTTCCCTCCCTCTGTTCG
Source organism: Fidelibacterota bacterium REDSEA-S14_B6 (assembly GCA_001626655.1). GTDB lineage: Bacteria > Fidelibacterota > Marinisomatia > Marinisomatales > S15-B10 > S15-B10. Next base: position 3,913 of record LUOC01000073.1, read on the forward strand.
GAAACCTGCGGCTATCCTCTGGGACCTATTTCGCTGGAGAGAAAAGTACCCTCTCTCTCAATATAGCCGGCCGAGTTGGATACAGACTGACTGCTTCAGCAACCTCGAGCATAAATAACATCACCTACAGTGGTCAGAATGTGACTGCCAATGTGTACGGCTTGCGATTCAACTATTCGCACACCACGGCGATTCATTCATCTATCTATCTGCAGTACAATACAGTGTCAGATGAAGTGGTGTCAAACTTGAGGGTTAACCTGATTCATTCCCCATTGAGCGACGTATTTCTCGTTATCCTCGATCATAGAAATGCGTCTACAGGCGACGCCATCGATCGAGCGCTCGTCTTAAAGGTTACAAAGCTGTTCAGTCTGTAACGAGGTGTGCTCTTGAGCATTGAAACCGGAATCGAAATAGTTGACAATCTGGCCTTCTCCGTGGTATCATTTCCGGCCAAATCTTAGGAGAAATTATGCATTTTAGGAGATATCCTGTCCTCACAGCCGTTATTCTGTTCCCGCTGCTTTTTTCAGGTTGCGCCAAGGACGGACTCAATTTCTATATTTTCGAAGGGAGGGTGAACTTGGAGGCTGAGGAGGCCGTCGGAAAGAACGGCGTCGTCTCCTCTGTACACCCCATCGCTTCTCAAGTTGGGATTGATGTTCTGAAAAACGGCGGAAACGCTATCGACGCTGCCATCGCCACAGGGCTCGCCCTCGGTGTTGTGGATCAGGCCAACTGCGGTCTCGGCGGCGGTGCGTTCATCGTCATGCGTCTCGCAGACGGGACGGTCCACACCATCGACGGCAGGGAGATGGCGCCGGCCGGAGCACATCGTGATATGTATATCCGCGATGGGAAAGCCGACTCTGACCTGAGCCAGATCGGGCCGCTGGCGGTGGGTGTTCCGGGCGTTCCGGCGGCGTACATGAAAGCGCTCGAACTCGGCGGCACCATCCCCTTGAGCGAGTTGATCAAGCCCGCCACCGACATCGCCCGCGACGGCTTTATCCTTGACGACGCTTATGTCGATCGCTACAAGGGAGCGACGGAACAGCTCAAGAGCGATCCCGGCTCGGCCGAGGTCTATTTTCATGAGGACGGTTCAGAACTGGAGACGGGAGAACTGTTTAAACAGCCCCTTCTGGCCGATACTTACGAAAAGTTCGGCGCCGGCGGGCTCGACTATTTCTACAGAGGCGAATTCGCCCAGCAGGTTGATCAGTTCATGAGCGAGACCGGCGGCCTTATCACCACCGACGATATGGCGAACTACAGGGTGGTGGAGCGCGAACCGATCACAGGCAGCTACAAAGGTTATGAGGTCTACGGCATGGGGCCGCCCAGTTCCGGTGGGGTCCATCTCGTTCAGATTCTGAACATGATCGAGGCGTCCGGCACCCTTGACGGCAAGACTGATTGGGACGAAGAGAGCGTCTTCCTCACTTCGAAGTTTATGGACAAGGCGTTCGCAGATCGCGCCGAACATCTCGGCGATGCCGATTTCTACCCTGTCCCCGTAGAGAAGCTCATCAGCAAATCTTATGCTCAATCGTTGGTCGATGAAGTGAAAAATGTGATTGCCGTCGGACCGCGGGATGAACGGTATGCCTTGGCTTACGGGCCGGGCCACACCACCAACTTTGCCGTGGTCGACAGTTGGGGAAACGCCGTCGCCATCAATCATACGGTGAACCTCACCTACGGCGCGCAGGTGACCGTCCCCGGAACAGGCGTCGCCCTCAACTCAGAGATGGACGACTTCAGCGCCCAGCCCGGCGTGCCGAACGCCTTCGGCCTTATCGGTGCAGAGGCGAACGCCATAGAACCGGGGAAACGCCCCCTCTCCAGCATGTCGCCCACCATTGTGGTGAAGGACGGCAAACCTGTCATGATGCTCGGCGGCGCCGGCGGCCCGAGGATTATTACGGCAGTTCTCCACACTGTCCTCGGTGTTCTCGATTTTGACCTTTCCGTCGGCAAGGCACTCGCCCTTCCTCGGTTTCACCATCAGTACCGTCCCGAAGCCCTGTTTGTGGAATCACACATGCCGAGACGCCACAAGAAAGCGATGAAAAGAAAAGGGTACCGCGTTGTGGTCCGGGACGGCCTCGGGACTGTCCGGGCCATCGCCTGGAGCGAGGAACTTCAGGCTTATGTGGGCGTCGCCGATCCCCGAACAAGGGACGGCGTGGGGGCGAGAGCTTACTGAGTTTCCCCGGCTGAGACATGGCCAGGAAACGGAAGAAGCGGAAAGGGAAGAAGGGCGCTTCCTCCGGCTCGTTCAAGAAATCGCTGAGGCAGTCGACTCATCCCGTTCCAGCGGAGAAGGTGGAGGGGGGCGGAAAAAAGTACGACAGAAAAGAGGAAAAAGAGAAATTGAAGGAGGAGATTGACCGTTCTGGGAACGGTTGAACCTATTTCGAGACGAAGAGCCTTTCGAGAAGTTTCGTCAGCGAGTTATACCTCAGTCCCTGCCCCATATACCTCTCGCCCCCCTTATCCTGAATAATGAGTTCGAAGTGGAGGTGGGCGTGCTCCCAGTTGCCAAGAGCGCCGTCGCTCGTTCCGCTGGCGCCGACCTTGCCGATCGTCTGTCCCCGTTTCACGGTGGCTCCCACTGTGACGTCCTCGGCAATTTCTGACATGTGGGCATAGATGGTCACCAGCCGTTTCCCCTTCACAATGTCGATCCCGTGATCGATGTAAACAGCCTGACCGAAAAGTATATGCTCGAAGACGTCCGACGGCGTTCTTCCAATGTGCGCCGCTTTCTTCAGAAGTGATTTTCTGAAGTCGTTTGTGATCTCTTCGTAACCGTGCTCTGCGCGGATAATAACACCCCCTTCAGCAGCCCGGATCGGTGCGCCATAAGGCGATTGGAAATCGATTCCCCGGTGAGTGCCGCTCCGGTGTGCCCTTGGTGCATTCGGGAGAAGGATTGAACTTTTCGGGTAGGCGACGCCGGGACACGGCTCGAGAAGCAGACCGTCTGGAAGATAGTCGAAACTGTCATGAACCTTTTCGTCAGGAGTTACAGGAGTCACAAGGGTCGGGCTTACGGTCACGGTGGGGCTGATCAGGTTTTCTGCATAGGCCGCAATACGCTCCCTGTCCAAGGCAAATGTTAATGAGAAGGACGCCTCCTCTCCGGTCAGACCGACAGGGCGGAACGGGAGTCTCTCCATATTGGAAAAATGTTCCCTCGTTTCACGGATGATGGAATCGTCTTCAGTCCGCTTCAGGAGGGCTGAATAATCGAGTTTTCTCACTGCTTCGCCGAGGGCACTGTTCAGAATGCTTTCATCCACCTCCGCCCCGAATGGGACATGGATTGTGATGGTATCCCCCCCGCTTGATTTCAGTACACTTACCGCCGCCGGAGACGCCGGTTCAGGCTCGGGCATCAGATTCGGCTTGGGCTTCGGTTGCGGTCTCCGTACCGGCTCGGACTCGGGGAGCGGTTCAGGTGCGGGCACTAACTCAGGCTGAGGAACGGAGAGAGGCTCGACTGTCGATTCAGGCTCCGGCGCCGGCTCTGGAGGTGGAACGGTCGGCGCACAGCCGGTGAGGGCGATTGCCATTAACATCAGGTGGATTCGACTCAACGAAACGGTGCTACTCTCCGGCCAGTGCTGTAAGCTTTTCCAGTCCGGCGGAATAGACATCCAACGGCACTCCAGTTTCTGTGGCGAGGCACGACTCCGAAAAGATGGAAGCGGCCCCGTGTTGTGAAGGGTCGTAGTCTGGACTGAAGTGAATTCCCACGGTAGGGACGTTGCAGAGCTGGACTGTATCGAGAAGATCGTAACTGTTCCTCGCCCACGCTCCCGGCGCTAACAGGCAGCCGTCGGCCCAGTTCCTGTTTCGCTGGAGAAAGGTGATCGCCCTCGCCATTTCATGTGTCTGGAGAATCTTCAGAGTCGCATCCACGTCTCGGGCCTGACGCCGGAGGGCGCGGTTGATCTTGTCGAGGGTTATTCGCTCCCCGGCAGCGGCAGAACGGACACCTATGAGGTTCAGATTGGGTCCGTGAAGGATAAGGATGTTCATTGACTCGTCCAGCTTTTCGGTTGCCGACCTTTCGGTGAGAAGGTAAATTCTCGACCCAAATATAACGGTTCGGGGCGAATGAATTAACAGTGAACGCAATCAGGAAACATTAGGACAGGTGCAGAGGAGAAGAAGAAAAATGTGTCCGTCTGCATCGGCTCGCTGACTTATGTCCGGCTCTTTTCTGAAATCTGAGCCCCACTATTGGGGCTCTTTTTTTGCCTCGCCTTTCCGAATGAGGGGGGCGAAAACGTGACGAAACAGGACGCCGTACTAATGCTGGAAGACGGTCGCCTCTTCAGAGGGACCGCGCTCGGCGCCACCGGCGAGGCGACCGGTGAAGTGTGCTTCAATACCGGGATGTCCGGCTATCAGGAAATCCTCACTGACCCGTCCTACTGCGGGCAGATCGTAACAATGACCTTTCCTCACATCGGCAATTACGGCACAAACATGGATGATGTGGAATCCAGTAAGATTCAGGCGGCGGGCTTTGTGGTGAGGGAAGAGACGGAGCTGCCCTCCAACTTCCGTTCTGAACAATCGGTGGGCGATTACCTCAAAGGCGCCGGAATCGTCGGCATTCAGGGCGTGGACACACGGGCCATCACACGTCACCTGAGAGATCGGGGCGCCATGAACGGGATTATCAGCACAGCAGATCCGGAGGAGGATTCTCTGAAGAAAAAAGTGACCGACGTCCCCTCCATGTCCGGCCTCGACCTCGTTCCGCAAGTTAGTTGTGAAACACCTTACGATTGGCCGCGGAATGGATCACCGCCCAAGCATAAAGTTGTGGCGATGGATTTCGGGATTAAGCACAATATTCTGAGACTGCTCTCGGAACATGGATGTGGTGTAACAGTTGTGCCGGCGACGACTTCCGCCGATGATGTTTTAGCGCTGAAGCCGGACGGCATCTTCCTCTCCAACGGCCCCGGCGATCCGGCGGCGGTCACCTACGGCGTTGACACAATCAGGAATCTGTTGGGGAAGAGACCGATCTTCGGGATCTGCCTCGGGCATCAGCTCCTCTCACTAGCTGTCGGCGGCGCCACTTTCAAACTCAAGTTCGGCCACCGCGGGATCAACCATCCCGTGAAAAACATCGACACCTCAGAAGTTGAGATCACCAGCCACAACCACGGCTTTGCTGTAGATCCCGATTCGCTCCCTGCCTCTACGGAGATCACCCACTGGAACCTGAACGACGACACGGTGGAAGGGTTCAGGTGTAAGGAGATCCCCGCTTTTTCTGTCCAATACCATCCCGAAGCCGGGCCGGGACCTCACGACAGTCGATACCTTTTCGGACAGTTTACGGCAATGATGGACGATGCCTAGACGAGACGATATAGAATCAATCCTGATCATTGGCGCCGGGCCCATCGTTATCGGTCAAGCGTGCGAGTTCGACTACTCCGGTACTCAGGCCACCCGCGGCTTGAAGGAAGAAGGGTACCGTGTCATTCTGGTCAACTCCAATCCAGCCACCATTATGACAGATCCGAACCTGGCGCACAGAACATACATTGAGCCCATCACCACCGAGTATGTAACCGCCATCATCGAGAAAGAAAAACCGGACGCTATCCTTCCCACCGTGGGCGGTCAGACAGCGCTGAATCTCGCCATGGATCTGCACAGTGAAGGGATCTTGGATAAATATGGTGTTCAGTTGATCGGCGCCCAGGTGGATGCCATCGAGAAAGCGGAGGACCGGGAGCGGTTCAAAAAGACAATGGACTCGGCGGGAATTGAGACGGCAAAGGGCGGATTCGTCTATTCGTGGGAGGAGGCGAAAACGCTCATTGAATCGATGGCCTTTCCCGTGATTATCCGGCCGAGCTTTACTTTGGGCGGCACCGGCGGCTCAGTCGCTTACAACAGTGATGAGTTTCAGAAGCTGGTGGAAAACGGTCTCAACGCCAGCCCCATCACGGAGGTGCTCATCGAGGAGTCTCTTCTTGGATGGAAAGAATTCGAACTAGAGGTGATCCGAGACAGAGCCGACAACGCCATCATCATCTGCTCCATCGAGAATGTTGATCCCATGGGCGTACATACGGGCGATTCTATAACTGTGGCGCCGGCCATGACGCTTACCGACAGGGAATTCCAGAAGATGCGGAACTGGGCCATTCTCTGCCTGCGGACCATCGGCGTGGAGACGGGGGGATCGAATGTTCAGTTTGCCGTGAATCCTGACAACGGCCGTATGATTATCATTGAGATGAATCCGCGCGTGAGCCGCTCCTCGGCGCTGGCGTCAAAGGCGACAGGGTTCCCAATTGCCAAGGTGGCGGCCAAACTTGCAGTGGGTTACACACTGGATGAACTTCCCAACGATATTACGGGCAAGACGCTGGCGGCGTTCGAGCCGACCATTGATTACATTGTCACAAAGGTTCCCCGTTTCGATTTCGAGAAATTCCCGTCGGCGTCGGGACATCTCGGCGTTCAGATGCAGAGTGTGGGTGAAGTGATGGCCATCGGCCGGACGTTCCGCGAATCGCTTCAGAAAGCTTTTCGGTCTCTGGAGGTGGGACTGGACGGGCTGGAGCCGAGGCCGCCTGCGGAGGGCGATCCTGATGTGAGCCGCTCCAGAGCGCTCGACATGACAACACTGCGGTTCGCCTCCGCATTTCGGCTTCTCAAAGTTCGGCAGGCGTTCCTTGACGGAGAGACGGTGGAGGATGTCTTCAGTGAGACCAAGATTGATCCGTGGTTCCTGAGGCAGATCAAACAGTTGGTTAAGGCGGCCGATTCCGGCGCTTTTGACAGACCTCTTCTTGAACTGAAGCAGGACGGATTCTCCGACAGACAGATCGGGCGATTGACAGGAGCGAAAGAGGCGGAGGTCCGACAGAAAAGAAAGGAGAAAGAGGTTTCTCCCAGCTACAAAGTGGTAGATACATGCGCGGCCGAGTTTGAAGCGAAGACACCTTACTGCTACTCCACCTACGATGAAGAGAATGAGATTGTCCCCCTTGACACCAAGTCGGAGAGGTGTCGCGGCAAAGTGATGATTCTGGGCGGCGGCCCGAACAGGATCGGCCAAGGGATCGAGTTTGATTACTGCTGCGTGCAGGCGGTCTTCGGGCTGAAGGAGATCGGCTACAAGACAATCATGGTCAACTGTAATCCGGAGACAGTCAGCACAGATTTTGATCTCGTTGACCGCCTCTACTTTGAGCCGGTCACTTACGAGGATGTGCTGAACATCGTAGAGTTCGAACAGCCGGACGGCGTTCTTGTACAGTTCGGCGGCCAGACGCCGCTGAAGATCGCCAACGCTCTGGCCGATGCGGGCGTTCCTATCATCGGAACGGCGCCGGAAAACATCGACATGGCGGAGGATCGGGAAAAGTTTGGCGCCGTCGTGGACAGGCTGGACGTGGTCTGCCCGAAATATGGGACAGGCCGCACGCTGGACGAAGTGGTGGAAGTGGCGGAACGGATCGGATTTCCTGTGCTGGCCCGACCCAGTTACGTTCTGGGCGGCCGCGCCATGGAGATCGTCTACTCAAAACAGCAGCTCATTGACTACATTGCCCGCTCGGCTGACGTGACGGAGGGCCACCCTATCCTCATCGATGAATTCCTCGAGGACGCCTTCGAGTTTGATGTGGACGCCCTCTGCGACGGTGAGACCGTTCACATCGGTGGCATCATGCAGCACATCGAGGAGGCTGGCATTCATTCCGGCGATTCCGCCTGCGTCCTGCCGCCGTACAAGATTACCACAGCAGCCATGGAAGAGATCGTCCGAACCACCGAGTCTCTCGCGCTGGAGCTGAAAGTGATAGGACTGATAAACCTCCAGTTTGCCTACAAGGATGGACAGGTCTATGTGCTGGAGGTGAATCCCCGGGCGAGCCGGACGATCCCTTTCGTCAGTAAGGCCACCAACGTTCCTCTGGCACGGATCGCCGCTCAGCTCGCCACAGGCAAGAAGTTGAACGAGTACAATCTCAAGGAGTGGGACGGGAGCGACCACATCGCTGTCAAGGAGGCCGTCCTTCCCTTCAACAAGTTTCCTGATGAATCGATCTTCCTCAGTCCGGAGATGAAATCGACGGGGGAGGTGATGGGAATTTCCGGTACGTTCGGGCAGTCGTTCAGGCGGGCGACCATCAGCGCCGGCACGTCTGTTCCCCAGGAAGGGACAGTCTTCATCTCCGTCAACAACCAGGATAAGATGAATGTGATCCCCATTGCCAGAGATCTGCACGAGATGGAGTTCTCAATTGTCGCTACAGAGGGGACAGCGAGGGAACTGAATCGCAACGGCGTTGCCGCCAAAGTGATCTACAAGGTCGGTGAAGGGAGACCGAATGTGGTTGACGGAATTAAGAACGGTGATATCCAGATGGTGATAAATACACCTCTCGGGCAGCAGTCCCGCTACGATGAAGAATCGATCGGCCGTGCGTGCATTCAGAAGGGAATTATGGTTATCACAACACTTTCCGCCGCCGCCGCCGCTGTGCGCGGAATCAGGACGATGGAGAGAGGTAAACCGACAGTGCGGAGCCTGCAGGACTATTTCCCGTATGCATCTGAGTCAACCTCAGAGCCGGAGCAGCAACGAGCTCAAGCGTCAAAAGTGGCTGAAGCCAGTTAGCCGTTCAAGATCAGCTCAACACGAATTCGGAGAGCCAAATAAGCCCTGCCTCCCGAACTCCAATGGACCCATCAAAATGCTATTTCCCCCTTTTTTTTGAAAACTCTATATTGCGAAACCTTTAAGGGGCTTAACAAATCAAAAGGAGAATTATATGTTGAGTACAATCAAGAAATCCGGATGGTCAATAGCCGTTGTATTCAGTATGGGCTTATTAATACTTCAATCCTGTGCCACCCCTTCCTCAACCGCAACAATCCCTTCAACCCCAAAGGAGAAACCAAAATTGAGTGTGAATACAATCCAAGTCGTGAACTTCAATCTTGAAGGTATTACCCATAATGATTTCATGGGCGTGGCTGATGAAGTGGCGCCGAATTTTGCACCCCTGCGCGGACTTGTTTCCAAAGTATGGCTTTCGGATGAAGCGAGTAACACTTACGGCGGTGTCTATTCATGGGCAAGCAAGAGAAATCTCGATGCCTACCGCGGAGGTGAACTTTACGCCGGCGCTTTGGCCAATAATCCGAACTTTGTCAACCTATACGATAAGGGATTCGACGTATTGGAAGGGCCAAGCAGTGTAACCAGTAACTTATTGGATGGCACACCCACATATATTCAAGTGGTCAATTTCAATTTGGAGGGCATCACCCACGATGATTTCATGGGTGTGGCCAATGAGGTGGCGCCAAACTTTGCCGCCTTGCCCGGACTCATTCAAAAAGTGTGGCTCTCTGATAAAGCCAACAACACGTACGGCGGCGTCTATTCATGGTCCACAAAGGCAGCCTGCGAAGCCTACCGAAGTGGTGAACTGTACGCCGGCGCCCTCGCCAACAATCCGAATTTTGTCAATTTATCCGACAAAGGATTTGCAGTTCTGGGAGGGCCGAGCAAAGTCACCCATATGAAATAACGATTTCTTAACCTTGCGAAGGTTTCCGTCAATGGCGGACAAGAAAAACCTTCGCAAGGTTTTCTACACCGCTGACTGAAATCGTGGGTTTATTTCCCGAATATCGAATAAACTGTACTTGGCGGGAGACCCTTTCCGAGCGCCAGATATATCTTGTCTTCCGCAAACCCGAAGTTTAATTTGGTCGCCGTTATGATTGGCTTCAGCAACAGATCTGGTCTTGTACGACGTGCGTCAGAGAACGCTCGACGCGAAGACGTGGGGGTAGCCATCTAGCTCATCGGCTCATAGCGAGATTAGGAACCCCCCGCACCCTCTCCGGTGGCCGGGGGTTTTTTGTATTGACTGATTTACCATCATCTGAAAGGAGAAGAGAAATGACAAGCCGGGAGAAAGTAGTCCTCGCCTACAGTGGCGGGCTCGATACATCGGTAATCCTGAAATGGCTTATCAATGAAGGATACGACGTAATCTGCTTCGTGGGGAACGTTGGCCAGAAGGAAGACTTCGACGCCGTGGAGAACAATGCTCTTTATGAAGGTCGTTACCTGCTGGGGACAGCCCTCGCCCGTCCCGTGCTGGCCCGGAGTCAAATCGAAATCGCCGCTCAAACAGGCGCCACCGCCGTCAGCCACGGTTCCACCGGGAAAGGGAATGATCAGGTGCGGTTTGAGCTGACCTATTATGCCCTCAATCCCGACATTGAGGTCATTTCACCATGGAAAGATCGTCAGTTTCTTGACCAGTTCAAAGGGCGGCAGGACCTCCTCGACTATGCTGAAGAATGGGACATCCCCGTTACCGCATCTAAGAAACGTCCTTTCAGTGAGGATGAAAACCTGATGCACATCAGCCACGAGGCGGGCATTCTGGAGGACCCCGGCCACAGGCCCGAGGAGTCGGTCTTCAGTCACACCAAAGCTTTGAAAGAGACTCCCGATGAGGAGGCCTTGGTGGAGATCACATTTGCCAACGGTCTGCCGGTGAAGGTGGTGAACCTCAACGATGGGACGGAAAAGACCGATCCGCTGGAACTGTTCATCTATCTCAACGAACTGGGGAGCGAACACTCTGTGGGACGTCTGGACATGGTGGAGAACCGGTTCATCGGCATTAAGTCCCGGGGCGTGTACGAGACGCCCGCCGGAACAATCCTCTGGGCCGCCCACCGCGATCTGGAGGGGATTGCCATGGATAAGGAGGTGATGCACCTGAGGGACAGCCTCATCCCCAAGTTCAGCGAACTGATCTACAACGGTCTCTGGTTCTCGCCGGAAATGGACTTCATCATGAGCGCCTTCAAGAAGAGTCAGGAGGCAATCGACGGCGCGGTGACACTTTCACTCTTCAAAGGGAACGCCACTCCCGTGGGCCGTGAATCTCCCACATCGCTCTACGATCAGGACTTCTCCAGCATGGAGGTGGAAGGCGGTTTTGACGCCCTCGATTCGAAGGGATTCATCAACATTCACGCAATTCGCCTGAAGGCGCACAACTTTGTGCTGAAGAAACGTAAACCGTTTGAATGGCGGAAGGAGGCGGCCGATGGGTAAACTGTGGCAGAAAGGGGCTAAACTCGACAGGCGTGTGGAAGCGTACACGGTGGGGGACGATCACATCCTCGACCGCGAACTGGTGAAATACGACTGCCTCGGCTCCATTGCCCACGCCAAGATGCTCGGGAAGATCGGCATTCTCACCGATGATGAAGTAGACTCGCTCGTCACTGCTCTCCAAGAAATCATTGATCAGGGTAGTCTGCAAATCTTACCGGAGCAGGAGGACTGCCACACGGCCATCGAGAACTATCTCACTGAGAAGCTGGGCAAAGTGGGAGAGAAAATTCACACCGGACGTTCGCGGAACGATCAAGTCCTCACCGCGCTCAGGCTCTACTATCTGGACAAGATCGGCGAATGCCGCGGGGCGGTGGACAGTCTCGTCGGCGAGTTGCAAGGACTCAGCGAGCGGGACGGCGGCACTCCGATGCCCGGTTACACCCACATGAGAAAAGCGATGCCGTCGTCGGTGGCGCTCTGGTGCGGTGCCTTTGTGGAGTCGGCGAAAGACAATCTAGCGCTGTTAGATGCGGCGGAAAAGTTGATGGATCAGTCTCCGCTTGGGACCGCTGCCGGTTACGGGATTCCGTTGGATATCGATCGCCAACTCACGGCCGACGAGCTCGGCTTTTCCCGAGTTCAAGAGAACCCTATCTATGCCCAGATGAGCCGCGGGAAGTTCGAGGTGACACTGCTCCACGCACTGGGGCAGATCATGTTCGATCTCAATAAACTCGCTTCAGACCTGATCCTTTTTTCCATGCCCGAGTTTGGCTATTTCTCCCTTCCCGAGGAGCTCTGTACCGGAAGCTCCATCATGCCTCAAAAACAAAATCCGGACGTGCTGGAAATCATGAGGGGGAAGTATCACACAGTGAAGGCGTGTGAGCGAGAAGTCGCGGGCGTGAGCGCCGATCTCGGTTCGGGGTTCCACAGGGATTTTCAGCTCACCAAGGGGCCGACCATGCGGGGGGTAGACGTTACACTGAAAAGTCTCGAGATCGCTTCACTGGTGGTCAGCGCCATTTCGGTGAACACGGAACGTTGCCAAGAATCGATGACCGATGAACTCTTCGCCACAGAACGCGCCTACGACCTTGTGCAAGAAGGTGTTCCTTTCCGTGAAGCGTACAGAAGAGTTGCCGATGAACTGAGAGAAAAGGGTAGTTGAATTCCGCCGAACGGTGGCATATTCTCTCTGTCCCCTTCAAAATAAGAACCGTGAAAAGATACCTTTCTAAAGCAACGATCGCCCTCCTGGGACTGTTCGTTCTGACCGGTCTCAGCGGCAAAGACCTTCCACTTCATCTCGTGAAACTTCCGGACGGGTTCTCCATCTCAGTCTATGCCGAGAACGTGGACAACGCCCGCTCCATGATTCTGAGCGAGAACGGGACGCTATTTGTCGGAACACGCCGGAAGGGGAACGTCTATGCTGTCCGTGATGAAGACGGCGATCAGAGAGCGGATAAAGTTTACACTATCGCTGGAGGTTTGAACATGCCCAACGGCGTGGAGGTGAAGGACGGAAATCTCTACGTCGCTGAAGTGAACCGCGTTCTCCGCTACGACAGTATTGAGAAGCGCCTCACCGATCCGCCCGAACCGGTGGTGCTTTATGACGACTATCCGGAGGACCGCCACCACGGCTGGAAGTTCATCCGCTTCGGGCCCGACGGCAGACTCTATGTACCGGTAGGCGCTCCCTGCAATGTGTGCGATGAGGAGAACGAAGTGTACGCCTCCATCACAAGCCTGAAGCCAGACGGGAGCGATATGAGGGTCTATTCCCATGGTGTCCGTAACACCGTCGGTTTCGACTCTGTCTCTTATAC
>LUOC01000074.1 GCA_001626655.1 Fidelibacterota bacterium REDSEA-S14_B6
GAGGAGGAGAATGCCGGCATTCGGCTGAGAGCTATCAAGAGTCTCTCCGACTATCCTGATGATCCCACCATCTGGAAAGCAGCAATGAAGGTTCTTCTTGAGGATGAGAATACTGCCATCAGAATCGAGGCGCTCTCGATTCTTGCCCGGAACCCCCGGGAGACGCTCATCCCTGTGCTGCAGGTTGTGTCTCGCCTTGATGAAAATCCCTACATCAAGGATCAGGCCGGCATCATCCTGAGCGACCTTCTGGAAACTTCCCAGAGTGACGACGTGGAGGAGTTGTTCAAATGAAGTGGCGGGGAACTGTTTACGCTCTTCTTGTCCCTCTGCAGATCGCATCGGGGCAACAGTTTGAGCAGCTCGTTTACAATAAGTTTTTGGCGACCACCACCAAAACTTTTGAATCCACCGCTACCGGTGAGCTGGTGATCAAGGACTTCCGAGGCGACATCTCTATTTCGGGACATTCCGCCAAGGAAGTGCGCATTGTGAGAAAGACTTACCTCATTGTCAATTCGGAGGAGAAAGCCGAGCGCCTCCTCAAGAGGGCAAAGGTGACGTTCCGTTCTGAAGCGACGGAGGATGATGCCAAAACAGTTATTGTCGACGGCTTTCCAGACAGAATCCGCCGTCTTGGCGATAACCTGGAAATCACCGTCCCCACCGTTTTCTCTCTGGCGGTCAAGAGCCGCGGCGGTGATCTTGATCTCGATTCAGTTCAGGGCGAGATTGACATCTCTACCTCGGGTGGAGATATTGATTTGAGAGACCTTTCAGGAAAGATCACCGCCCACACGTCTGGCGGAGATGTGGAGGGAATCGGGATCAGTGGAAGGGTCTCTGTATCGACATCAGGTGGCAGCATTGAATTTGAGGATTTGAAAGGCGAACTGAACGGAAGGACCTCCGGTGGCGATGTGAGAGGAGAGCAGATTCAGGGGAGCGTTACGCTCAAGACATCCGGCGGTGAGATTGAACTGTACGATGTTGTGGGACGTGAGATTTACGGACAGACCAGCGGCGGAGACGTAACGGCCCGTGAACTGATCGCCGAAACCACCATCGACCTCCACACCAGCGGAGGCGACATTGATCTCGAGGATATTACTGGCGATCTGGAAGCGTCCACTTCCGGAGGTGATATCGACATGGAAAATGTCAGAGGCAGTGTGAAAGTGTGGACATCCGGCGGCGAGATCGAGGCTGAACTTGTGCACGGCGCCTTCGACGGCAGGACCTCCGCCGGGGACATTACCCTTTCCAAGATTTGGGATCGACAGTACGAAGACCACGATATTGATGTGAAAACTTCTGTCGGAAGTATTGAATTGACTCTTCCGGAGGATTTTCCTGCCGACTTCGATCTCCGGGTCCTCTCCCCGGGACGTGATCCCGGCGAGGCAATCCTGTCCGATTTTCCGCTCATGATCAGCGCCAGCCGCAACATCAGCAGAGGTGAAGGGACTGCAGGCGACGGGCGGTTCGATGTCCGTGTGGAGGCGTCCATGGGCTCCATCAGGATCAGACAGGGGAAATAGAGGAAGCTCGGTTTGAGATTGATCAGTATGCTGTTTGTCTGTTTTCCGCTGGCGCTTCACGCCCAACAGCCGGACACAACGGTGGCCATGGAATCCCTCGAGCCGGAAGAAGACAGCGGAGGGGCCTCCAGCGAGATCAGGTTTTTCGGTGACTACTATATAGCCGCGGGTGAGACATCTAAGGAAGATGTGAAAGTCTATGGCGGTGATCTCTTTGTCGCCGGCACCGTCGACGGCCAGATCGTTGTCGTGGGCGGTGATGCCACTCTCGAATCGACGGCCGCGGTAAAGGGGAGAATTGTAACCATCGGCGGGACTGTACACCAGAATGCAGGCGCCACCGTAACAGGCGAAATCGTTCAGGCGAACATCCGAAAAGGGATCAATATTGCTCGGAGTGAAGAGGCTCCTGATGGAAGCGACGGGCCAAAGTTTGATTTTGAGGACGACTTTACCTCCGCTGAGGAGTGGGAAGCAAAGTCATTGGTACATCCTGACATGGACACGTTCATCTACAACAGGGATGAAGGAGTTCTTCTGACGCCGTTCAAATGGCGCTGGGATCGGGGCGGCAGATCTACTTTCAGGACCAGTCTGAGTCTCGGATACAGATTTGGTCAAGGCGAGGCGGCGGGGCGTCTTTCGCTGGAGAAATCCTTCGGCGGTGGCGTGGAACCAATCCTTTTTCTCTCTGCGTTTCGGCAAAGCCGGAGTGACGACGGCTATCGGATTCCCGAAGATGAGAACAGTCTTTCCTCCCTCTTTGCCCGTCAGGACTTCATGGACAGATGGAGCGAAGAGGGGTACGAAGCAGGCGCCGCATTCCACGAATCGGTTATCCACGCGAAAGTGGCGTACCGCTCGGTTGATATCACCCCTTTCGGTGAAGTGACCGACCTCGTCTCATGGTTTCATAAGGAGAGAACTTTCCGGGCGCCTCTCTCTGTTCCTACAGGAAATGTCACTTCCATAGCCGGGAGGATCGCTGTCGGGGCGCTCCACAGAAAATTCCCATCCACCGGTATTATCGTTGCTCTCGATGGAGAATCGGTCCTATCGGCGGACAATCTGGAAAACTTTGACCGTTTCGTCACCGAGCTCCATGTTAACTGGGAGTTGGCGCCGGATATACTCATTCGAACCAGAACCATGGTTGGGGAGTCTGAGGGACTTCTCCCTCACTTCAGAACCTTCGGGGTCGGCGGCCTCGGTTCGGTAAGCGCCCACCCTTACAAAGTTCAAACTGGAAACAGGATGGTGCAGTTGAGCGCCGAACTGATGCTTCTCCCCGATTTTATGGACGGTCATCACTATCTTTCACTGTTCGTCGATTCCGGCAACGCCTGGGACAGGGATGCCTATAGTTTGACTGATTTTTCCTCCATCGGCGAGAATGCTCTTTCTGCGGCTGGCGTGGGTATAGGGGATGCTGATCTCGACTGGCGCATCAATATCGCCCGGTCGCTGGACGGAAGGGATACGTGGGAAACAACCTTCAGATTTCACCTCAACTTTTAACATGCGCCTCAGTTCAGTCCCCACACTTCTCCTCACCGCCATTTTCCTCCTTCCGGCACAGCAAAACGAAGACAGGGACAGAGAGTTCGACAGACATAGGAACCGGCATCAAACGACAAAGAAGGAGTTTCGTTTCGAGGTGTCAGAAGTGGATGAAGCGAACGTCCGCATCGAGTACGGCCTCGGTGAACTGAATATCGCCGCCGCTCATGAGGAGGGAATCGCCGAGGGGTATGCACGGTTCGATCCTGATCTGATGACGCCTGATGTGAACTACAGGGCTCGCGGTGGCCGCGGCGATTTGTACATTGGGCTCGAATCTCACGACATGAGCTGGAACGACAAGTGGGACGGTGACCGCGGCTTTGACTGGAAGAGAATGCGCGATCATGAGTATGGGAGTGAACTAACATTCGGTCTCCCCACTTCCAGCTCTCTGGACGTCGATATGGAGTTCGGCCTCGGGGAGGCTAATATCGATTTGACCGACCTCACCATCGACCGTCTGGAAATCGACTGCGGCCTGAGCGATACCCGGATTGAGATGAATGCGCCGAATCCGACTGTCTGCCGCCGTGTGGTCATTGAAGCTGGCGTGGGCGATTTTAATGGCGACAACTTGGGCAACCTCCGCTTTCAGGATATGCGAATGAACGTCGGCTTGGGCTCAGCCGACCTCGATCTCCGGGGCGCGGTGACGGAAGATGTGGAAGTGGACATCGACGTCGGCCTCGGTTCTCTTGATCTGACACTGCCGGAAAACGTCAACATTCGTCTCTCGGTTGAACACTCTTTCCTTTCATCGGTCGATGTTGGCGGCCTTGTTCAGGAAAGAAGGGGGTGGATCTCCCGGGAGTGGGTGTCGGAAAGACCGACCATGGAGATCGATGTCAGCGTCGGTCTCGGCTCCGTGGACGTTCGCGTGCGTTGATCAAGCGAGTCGTCGGGCGAGAAAATCTTCCAGCGCACCGGGGTGGAATTCGCCGGTGACGTAATGGATAGCCCCCAGCTCTCCCCCCACAATCAACAGGTGGAGCGGAAGTCCCCAGTTTCGACTATCGTCCATCATTGTTCTGATTCGGTGGTGAGCGGTTGACGGTTTCCGCACTTCGTCCTTCTCACTGAGTTGTCCAAACACGGTGGGGAGGGCAATGCCCAAAGAGTTCACGAATCGATCCTCCCATGCGGCCCGATCACTGTATTCCACCACCAGAAGCGCTTCAAAGCCTCTCCCTCTCCAGGCATTGTATAAGGCGTTAAGTAACGGCGCCTCATAGTGACAGTTGGGGCACCACTCTGACATAAACGAAATGAGAAGAACATCAGGAAATCCGTTCTTTTGGAGTCCGCTCAGGAGGGATTCATTTCTGCTGTTCACAGTCTCGACTTCGAAGTCCAGACAGGCGCCGAGACTTTCGTCACGAAGCGTCTGAATCTCTCCGTATTCGTGGGGGTGAGACTCGTGGGCGATCTCTGCGGAGGTCAGGTCAGCCACGATTTGAGGAGGAAGATTGTTGAAATGACGCCGCCTTTATACGCCACAATCATCCCGACAGTGACAACTAGAAAAACGAGAACAATCATCCGGCAGGCGACATACTTTTTTTGCAGACTTTCGATGGGGTCGCCGCTGTCGAGGGCTGATTCTATCTTCCGCAGCACCCCCCGGGACGCATGATATAGACCTATAGCGATGAGCGCAACTGTGATCTTTCCATGCATAATGCCGACCTTGAGCCAGAAGGTTCTGTCGATTAGCATCAGGACGCCGAGCAGGGGCAGGAAGAAAGAAGCGACCATTTCGGTCCTGTCAGACAGGGAGCGCATTTTCGCTATCATACTCTTCTTTTCTTCTGTCGTCGCTTTACCAAAACCGCTAAGAAAAGTGAAATCGAGATAAATCGCCGCACCGAGCCAGGCCACCGCCAGGACAAAGTGCCCGATCAAATAGAGGTTGTACATCATTCCGCTTTCAGCCATGTCATAATCCTTTCTGTATGTTTTAGTGAATCGACCAGCCACGTCGGGCTGGCAGCTTCAATTCTCTCCCTTGTTTCGGGACGCCTGCAGACAATGAGCGATCGGACTCCATTGGCCTTCGCCGCCTCAGCGTCCTGGACCGTGTCGCCCACCAGCACCATTCGATCGTGTGTGTACGATTCGCCGAGCGCCTCCCACGACTCTTCCTCGGCCATCCAGACCAGATCTTCTCTGCTCCGGGCGTCATCGCCAAACAGTCCAAACTCAAACATGTCCCACAGTCCAAACCGCTTCAGTTTTATCGCCGCAGCACGCCTGATGTTCCCCGAAAGTAAACCGGCCTGCCACCCCTCCCCGCGGCACGCTCTTACCAGCTCCACGGCATCTTCGTAAATGTACGCTTCGTTATGATCCTGATAGGCTTCTTCAAGTTTGGCGGGGTACTGTTCCAAAAGAGTGCTCACCATCGATGACAGCTCCCCGTCGCTGAAGTTGGTACGGCGAAGAGCCGTCTCAAGGATTATAGGATCGGTGAAGCCCGCCACATCCTCCACCTTGAGTTTCGGCGAGGCGCCACTAACCTCTTCCACCATACTGTCCAACAGTTTCCGAGCGATGGTGCCGGGATGGATGAGCGTCCCGTCGATGTCGAACAGAATGAGCTGTTTGGTCCTGTAGCGTGCCATCAGGTTAGAATGTAGAGTCCGGCCACTATCAGGAGGAAGTAATTCACAAGCACGGCAGCCCCGACGTAATCCTTGTTGATTCTCTGTCCCGCAAAAAGAAACAGGACATTGATCCCCGCCAGCAACGTTCCCCAGAGCGCCCATTCTGTCGATTCCCACAGCAGCAGTTCAATGAAGCCGTAACCGCAGGCGATCCCGGCAGCCACTTCAAGCACTGTAATCACCGAAAGCATGGGGACTACGAAGGGCGACAGAGTAGATTTCGAAAAATGTTCCGTCAGGTATTCGATATTACCGCTCCAGTCGAACAGTTTGTCGAAGCCCGATTGCAGGAATAAGACAGCCAAGAACGCGGTTACAAGGAGCTGCATGGCCCATTCAATCGAGAACGAAAATCCGAAGATGTCGATCATACCGTTTCCTCCGTTTCACTTTCCCCTAACAGTTCCAGCATGTTGGCTCGGACGAGGGACTGGAGCTCCTCAAGCGATGTCCCCTTATAGTCATCATAAAGAATAAAATCTCCCACGTCGATCGTCACTTTACCGGGGCGAATCCTCCAGTCGGTTTTCCGCTTTATCTCGAAGGCCCCCTTGAAAACTGCGATAAGGATATCCGCTTCCGCACCGGCGGCGAGATGGAACGCCCCTTTCTTGAACGGTTTCAGTTTACCCGTATCTGTCCGCGTCCCCTCCGGCGCCATGAAGACACAGACCCCCTCCTCAAGCTTTTGCTTGGCCATTCCCACCGCTTGGATCGCTTCGCTCGTTTTGCGTCGCTTTAGCGGAATGATGCCGTAGCGTTTGAGCATGATCCCCCATAACGGAAGTTTGAACTGATAGGCGGCGCCGAGAGCGGTCACTTGGCGGAACGTAAGAGCTGCCATGAGAAAGACATCAAACAGCGATTCGTGGTTGATGAGCAACAGATACGCTTTGTCGCGCTTGAGCCTTTCCCGGCCGTTTAACTTCACGATAACGCCAAAACTGAGGAGCATCAGACGGCCGTAAAATCGAATGGCCCAGTGGACGCGTCTGGGATGGAAGATGAAAACGAGGGGAGTCAGCGTAAGGACGGTGAATACAAATGTGACAAAGCCGATGGGATAAAAAATGAAGGAAAGGATGGTGTGTCTAAAGCCGAGTGGCGCCGCCACTTCCCGGGGGGTCTGCTCTCCGTGATATTCGGTGGTGCGGAGAATCTTTACCGCCGCGACAGCAAAAAGCGCCAGCAAGATCAACGCGAGCCATGTCCAGACCGTCATGACACCGCTTTCGCCGCTTTCGCCGTTTTTCTCAGGAGTCTTCTCAACCGATGCTCAAGCGCATGCCGCTCGTTAATCCGGTGAGCCGGCAGACAGTGGAGAGCCTTCTCCACCACAGTGGCGCCCTCTTCAAATTCCTTCGCCTTGTGCTCTAGATATTTTGCCAGTTCAACGTAGGGCGACAACCGGAAGGGGTCATCTAAATCAATGGCCCGCCGCCACAGTTTTTCTGCATCGCGCCATCGTGTTTCGGCCTTATAGATCATGGCGAGGTCGAGAGCGGCGCGAGTCCAAAGTCTTCCGGAGGCGGCGCTCTCCATGGCATCACTGAACGACCGCGCTGCTTCCTCCCGCTTGCCGAGGCGGCGGTAGATTCTCCCGCGGGCTAGGGCGGTCCCGTAAGAAGGGGCGCCTGTCGGCTTAGCTAGACTCTGCCAGAGATGGCCCGTCAACGCCGAAAGGGAAGCAATATCATCTGCATTGTGCTGGAAAACGCGGTAGAGTGGATCACTGTTCCCCTGCCTCAGGAAACGGAAGTACGCCGCAGGGACCTCGCTCCCCGGAAAATCGTCTTCTCGTTCAAATCCGAGAATCTTCGACTCCAGTGTCTGAAGCTGACAGTCGGGCAACTGTCCGCCCCACAACTGGCGACTGGGATAGAGGAGATCGATATGATCCAGATCGGCAAAGGGTGATCGCCGACGTTTCAGGAGATAGCGAGTTTCGAGTTGGGGGACGTCGAAACTTTTTCCGTTGAACGTAATGAGCGCCTTCGCCGGTTTCACAAACTCATCCACGAGATCGAGCATCCCCTCTTCCACCTCGGGCGAATCGGCGAAGAACTGCTTCACCTTGAAACAGCCCTGGTCAAAAAAACCGAGACTGATGAGGAACGGGATTGTCCCTCCTCCACCGGCGAGACCCGACGTCTCCGTATCCATAAAAAGGGTCCGCTTCAGATCAAACTCTTTCACCTCGGGAACACGGCACCACCTGTGCAACAGATCGCCTTCTACAGTCTTAAGTGAATCCATAGCGACAGTTCCGTGCTGATGCTGTTTTGGATATTTGACTGTCGCAACGAAGACATCCCCAAATGCGGTGTTGATATATTCACCATCAACAAATTCGTGCATGCCTCGTACAGCCCTTGTGAACGAATCGTCGGCAAACTGTTTGGCTTCTCCCCGGTTGTAGAGCCGCCGGAGACCATCAATAAGCGCCGCATCAGCCCCTCTCTCGCGGCGGACGGTTCCATCGAGTTTTTGACGCAGATCAGGCACCTGCACTCCATGAACGGGAATCGAGAATCTCGAACAGTTTGTGGGTTGCTCTCGGGAAGGCAAATTTCGATCGTTCATCGGGAGAAATCGGCGTGATCGACGGCCCCCGCTTTTTTCCCTGCCTTAACCGCAAGGCCCGTCTCTTCCTCAATTTCCCGAATCAGGGCATCACTGAGGGACTCTCCCTTCTCCACCTTTCCACCGGGGAATTCCCACAGCCCACCGAGCAATCCATCGGGCGGCCGCTTCTGTATCAAGAACTTCGCCCCCCTCCAGATGATGCCTGCGACAATCGTCCTGTGAGGACGTGATTTTCTCTTTGGTTTAACGGGGAAGTCGCCGACAGTTCCATCCCGCTGTGACTGGCAGAAGTGAGTAACGGGGCAGACGGAACAGCGCGGATTTGAACTTCTACAAACTTCGCCGCCCAGTTCCATCATCGCCTCATTGAAATCACCGGGGCGGTCGCTCTCTAACCATTCGGCAAGCTGCTTCGTGAACACCGCCGTCCCTTTCCCCACTGGCTCACGGTACGACAACAGTCTTGCCATCACACGGCGGACATTTCCATCCAAGACGGGATAAGGCTGTTTGAAAGCGATAGACAAGACAGCGGCAGCGGTATAGTCACCCACTCCGGGAAGCGATCGGAAAGCGCCCCATTCCATCGGGATTGCTCCGCCGTGGTCGCTCCAGACCAGACGACATGCTTCGTGGAAATTGCGGCACCTGGCATAGTATCCCAACCCTTCCCACGATTTGAGAAGTTCATCACTCTCCGTCCGTGCTACCGATTCCAAAGTTGGGAATCGCTCCAGCCATCGATCATAGTAAGGGATGACAGTATCGACCTGAGTCTGCTGCAGCATCACCTCCGATAACCATATTCTGTATGGATCGTCCTCTCCCCGCCACGGCAGACTTCTCCCATTGCGGTCGTACCATCGGAGTAGTTCAGTTGAGAATAATGGAGATTTCACTTGTATATTACAATTGTTAACTGGTTCTCAACAGCTCCCTCGATAGACTCCAGAGAAGCGACTCTAAAACCTCCTTCATCCCTTCCCGTTTCTCGGCGGGGAGGGCATCAAGGATTCGTTGACCCAACAGATCAAGCCGCTCCGAAAATGTCGACAAAAGCCCTCGGCCGCCATCAGTGAGGAAAACATTGACAATCCGCCTATCTTCATCATCACGGCGGCGGAAGGCGAGTTCTTTTCTCTCAAGGTTTCCGATGAGCCGCGTCAGCGTACTGTTATCGATTCCCAGTTTCGTAGCGAGACTGCTCATGTGAATCCCGTCGTCCGGCACTGAGGAGAGAATAAAACATTGAGCAAGGGTCTCGCCCTGTCCGCACACATCCCGCCGATGGAGCGCATTGAGCGAAAGAGCCAGTTCATTCAGCAATTCACCAAAGTCCATAATTGTAACTTACAAATAATACAGGCTAGATGCGGTCCCGAGCCGCAGCAGGAACCGACGATTCTTGTTCCGAGAGATAGCCCCTCTCTCATGGCTTGCGAGAATTCCTTCAGTGAATAGAACTGTTCAATAGTGCCGTCAGGTGAAGGCATGGACTTCCCCAAGTTGGGATAAAGACCGAGCGGCACCTCCGCAACGGCCCGGACAGATTCTACCGCCTTCACGGCTTCGGGCACTGAGGAGCAGTTGATAAGAAGGGCTGAGATTCCTTCGTCCACAGCGGCAGTAGCCGCTTCTGCCAGTGGCGTGCCATCCAGGAGATGCTCTCCATCCTTAACAATGAAACTCAACCATCTTGGGAGCGAGTGCCCTGCCGTGGCACGGAGCGCGCACAGCGCCTCATCTATCCTCCCCATTGTTTCGATGAGTAGGCAGTCAACGCCATCCTCAACGAACCACTCTCCAAGCTGGCGGAACTCCTTCGCCGCCACTTCTACACCGGGAAACAGATCTGGGAGGTAACAGTCCTCCAGCGGGGCGATGGAGCCGGCAACGTAACGGTCCTCTCCCGCCGCATCTCGAGCTATCTCCACAGCCGTTCGTGATGCCCGTCTTGCCCGGCGCTCTGCTTCAGCACGGTTCTTACATACCTTCTGAAAAGTCCTAGAAGTTGTCCTGAACGTATTGGTGGTGAGGATGTCGGCGCCTGCACTAGCATAGTCGGAGTGAACCTCCCGAACTGTTTCCGGTGAGCTTTCAAGCGCAGCCGCAGACCAGAGAGGCAAAGAGACATCCACCCCCTTCGCCAACAGCTGTGTCCCCATGGCGCCATCCAGGATGAGGGGCGGGCCGGAAGCGAGACGGGCTGAAACGTTCTTCATAAGATTCGTGTCCCGGCGCTAATCTCTTTTTCCGTCTTTAGGAGATTGACCGGCTCGTTCTTAGGGCAGGCGCCTAGAATCAGCACCTCTGACTTGAATCCCGCAATTTTCAGCGGCGGCAGATTGACCACACAGAGGACCTTCCGATTGATCAATTCTTCCTTGGAGTAGCCGTCAGTAATCTGAGCACTGGACCGTTTGACGCCGAGGGGGCCGCAATCAACTTCAATCTTGTACGCCGGTCTCCTCGCCTCAGGGAAATCATTCACTTGGAGAATACGCCCCACTCGGATGTCCAGTTTCTTGAAATCCGCCAGAGTGATCTCCCGCTCTTTTCCCATCACTCGCCTCAGTTAATTGGGATCACAAGGGTAACCATGACGGACTGCCCGTTCCACTCCGGAATCAACGAAGCTTGACTGCCGCCTTCGGCTTGACGATAGACTTGCGAAAAACCCTTCCCGATAACGGTGCCAAGAGCCGCCCCCGCAATTACGTCTGTCAGCCAATGTTTGTCATCGTGAATGCGGTGAGCGCCCACCATTGCCGCCACCACATAGGCCGCCGCGCCAGCACGATCACCATACAGCTCTTCCACAACGGCCGCCACTGTGAAGCTCCCCGATGTGTGTCCGGAGGGGAACGACCGTCTGTCGTTTCCGTTGGGGCGCTCTCGACCGGTAATCCGTTTGATGAGCCACGTGGCTGTTCCCGTAACACCGATGGCGGAGAATGAGAATTTCAGCCGCTCCAGCTTCTCATCCTTTGAGCCCGGCGCCAGCCATGAGATTCCCATGAGGGCCGGATATGCCCATCGGCCGCCATAGAGATCGAGCTGGTGTGAAAGGGCGTCAGACATGAGGCCCCGCTCCTGACTGTACCTCCGGACGTCATTATCGTAACCTCCCAGCGCCAGAACAGAGAGCGCTGCACCTGTCATCAACGTCACGTTGGATCGTGAAGTGAACGCAGCTTTTGTCCCCTCAAGAAGATACTCACTGTAGTTCGGTCGCCCCGCTGACAGTGTTGTGAGAGCAACAAAACAGACCGCCCGAATTTTCACGAAATGCTCTCTTCAGAAAGACCCTTCAAGATAGCTACCGCCACCTCTTTGCTTCTCTCCCCCACTTCCCGAGCAGGCCCGACACAGGAGGGGCATCCGCCTCTGCATTTGCAGCCTGCAATGAGCGAAAGCGTCTGCGCCATCAGCTTTTCGTGGAGATCGTACAGCTGCTGACTGAATCCGACGCCACCCTGAAAATTGTCAAACAGGAAAACGGTCGGCTGAAATGCCGCCAGCGAAGGCTTTGCCCCGGACGGCTTCCCTTCTTGGGACTGATAGATTCCGCGGTCGCCAAAGGAATTCCGGACATACCATTCAGCCGACTTGTCGCCGACGCTTCGATGTATATCGTGAGTCGTACTCATCAGGTTGAATGCGGCGATGGCGTGCATGGCGTTGGCCAGTCCCAGCACTCCGTCGATCTGATCCGATCTGGAAAAACCGAATGAACCAAGAAAGCTCTCCGGCAGTGTGAACCAGTAGGATGA
Source organism: Fidelibacterota bacterium REDSEA-S14_B6 (assembly GCA_001626655.1). Taxonomy (GTDB): domain Bacteria; phylum Fidelibacterota; class Marinisomatia; order Marinisomatales; family S15-B10; genus S15-B10. The sequence continues at coordinate 12,127 of LUOC01000074.1, forward strand.
TGTGTCCATCTCCAGGTCTGGAAGATTAATATCTCCGTAACCAACATTCTCCATGGTATAGAACTTGATCTTCTTGAAGCCGACTGCCCGCGTCATCACCTGAACTTCCCCCAGCGACACATCCACCGGCCCGCACCGCCTGCTCTCAAGTTCATCGAGGACCTTGACATTGGTATAATCGTCCCAGTCGAGGTCGTCGACGATGTACTGCTCGCCGTCTGTCATGTAGACAGCGTCGGGGTAGATTGTTGTAATGGCGCTGCCGTAATCGACTTCAGCGATAATCCGCGATTCTTCCTCGCGTCGGACGACCACAAAATTCCCTTTCTCGATCCGCCTGAGCGAAACATTGACGGCAGGATAGACGTCTTCCGTCCAGTGCCACTGATCACCGGAGAAATGGACAACACCGCCCTCTTGAAGAAACTCGAGAATCTCCTTTAAATCTTTCGGACGCACGTGCCCGAACTGCTCATCTTTCCGGAACGGGAGTTCGAAGGCGCCGCACTTGATATGGTCAACGAGCACAGAGAGGTTGTCGGGATTGATTCTCGCATGCTCCACAGATGAGCCGAAAAAATATTCCGGCGCCGTCATCAGAAACTGATCAAGTGGTGTTGAACGGCCGATGAGGAGCGTAACTGTCGATCGGCCCCTTCTGCCTGCCCTCCCCGATTGCTGCCATGTCGAAGCGACTGTGCCGGGATAGCCCGCCAGTACCGCCGCGTCGAGGCTGCCGATATCGATGCCCAGTTCAAGAGCGTTTGTCGCCACCACTCCACGGAGAGCGCCGTCTCGAAGACCTTTCTCAATCTCCCGCCGGCGATTGGGAAGGTAGCCCCCCCGATAGCCCGCAACCACTTCTCCGGAGGTGAGGCGTTCCCGGCCCGACTCAAACTCGTCCTTCAAGTATTTCGTCAGGACTTCCACGTTGAGCCTGCTCAAAGCGAAGACGATGGTTGAGACGTCATTCTGTACAAGAACTGAGGCGAGGCGTCGCGCCTCTTTGATGTAACTTGCCCGTATTCCCAGCGGTTCGTTCACGATCGGCGGATTGTAAAAGACAAAATGCTTCTCGCTTGCCGGTGAGCCGGATTTGTCAATGAGCTCCATCGGCAGCTCGGTAACCGCTTCGGCGTGCTCCTTCGGATTGGCGATGGTGGCGGAACAGCAGATGAACTGAGGCGATGAACCGTGGAACTCGCACACCCGCTTCAGCCGGCGGATGAGGTTCGCCATGTGGCTTCCGAATACTCCCCGATAAATGTGGAGTTCATCGATCACCACATACCTCAGGTTCTGAAATAGTGATATCCATTTTGTGTGGTGAGGAAGAATTCCCTGATGAAGCATATCAGGATTTGTCACAACGACGTCGCCCTGTTTCCGAATCGCCTGCCGGGCGCTCTGGGGCGTGTCTCCGTCAAACGTGTATACTTTGATCGGCTTGCCCGTCCCGTCCACCACCGAGTTCAGCTCTGCCACCTGATCCTGGGACAGCGCCTTTGTCGGAAAAAGATAGAGCGCTTTTGAACCGGGACTGTTCAGTGCCGAAGTCAAAACCGGCATGTTGTAGCAGAGTGTTTTCCCTGAAGCGGTCGGCGTGACGACGACGGCGTGCTTCCCGGATTGGACGATCTCCCAGCAGTCAGCCTGATGAGAATAGAGCTGTTCTATCCCCCTCGACCGTAATGTTGAGACTATCTCTTCAGGCAAGTCTTCGGGGAATGGCGATGTGACCGCCTCTCGCGGCGGAATCCTTTGAACATACGCCAGATTGGGTCCAATCTCCGGGTGGGACTTTAGCAGGTCAATCAGTTGGGATGTGTCCGAGGTGGCTCCCATCAGGAGCAAATTTACAAGTAACGGGAAAGAGGTGTCAGATGATTATCTCAATCTTTTTCATCTCATCCAACAGCCGATCGTGGGAGGAATAGTGAATTGCTCTGATTCCCAGAGAAGCCGCGGCGGTGACGTTCTCGATTCGATCATCGATAAAAAGACTCTCGTGAGCCGACGCCCCGGCGCGACGGAGCATCGCCCGGAAGAATCGTTCATCCGGCTTTCGGCTCCCCACATCGGAAGAGTAGACAGCGCCGGTAAACCCCTCCAGCCGTCGCGCCACGCCCCCCTCGTATATGTGGTGCCGATTGGTGTTTGACGCGAGCCAGACAGGAATTGAGTCTGTCAGGCTGAGAGCATAGCTCAGGGTGTCGGTCTCTTCTCCGAGCATCCCTCGCCAGCAACTGAAGAACTGTTCTTGATTCAATGTGTGAACGGGGGACAGCTCTTCCATAACGCCGGAATAGAACTGCGAATCGGTCAGGTCGCCCCGTTCGTAAGCGTCATGAATCTCTCCACTCAGGACGTTGTCCACCAACTCTTCGCTGACTCCCGCAAGACGGGACAGCTCAGAGACGACTCTCTCCGGATGAATGGTGAGGAGGACGTCCCCAATGTCAAAAAAGGCGGTTATTATCATTCAGGGATAAGTTGGGTAAGAAGACTACAAAACGGCAGTGTTACTCTTAATCGAGTACCATCAGTTCCTTCGGCGTCTTGTTGAGGATTTCACAGCCGTCTTGCCTGATGAGCACATCATCCTCAATTCTTACACCGCCGAAGTCGGGGAGGTAGACGCCCGGCTCAATCGTCATCAGGTAGTTTTCGTAAACTGAGTCATCGTCCAGCTGTGAGAACCGTGGGTTGGTGTGAATCTCCAGTCCAAGCCCGTGGCCCGTGCCGTGATTAAAATAGTCGCCATAGCCTTTCTCATCGATATAGTTCCGGCACGCCGAATCGACTTTCTTGCAGGCGATTCCATCTGTGGCTGTCTCGCACCCACGGCGCTGCGCTTCAAGGACAGTCTCATAAACTTCGCGGTGTTTTTCTGACGCTTCTCCAACCACTACAGTTCTGGTCATATCTGAATGATAACCGCCGCACTTGGCGCCAAAATCGAGGACCACAAAATCTCCCGATTGAACTTCCTTGTCCGTCGGACGAGCGTGAGGCAAAGCCGAGTTGGCCCCGGAAGCGACGATCGGTTCAAATGCTTCCGCTTCCGCGCCGAGAATCTTACAGCCGTAAGGGATTTTCGCTGCAATCTGTTTCTCTGTCGCTCCGGGACGGATCTCAGGGACAATCTGTTGAAAAACAGCATCGGCGATCTCTACGGCAGTCCGCGTGGCGCGTATCTCAGATTCGTCTTTCACCATGGCAATTCTTTCAACAATCTGTGAAGTCGTCACCCATTCGCAGTCCTGAATCGACTCCAAGATCTTATCGCCCTCATTCACACTCACGTCGTTGCCTTCAAGCCCGATCCGCTGCCCCTTGCCGATTAAGCCGGTAGAGGCGAGAGTATTGATATGTGCATCATTGTTGATGAAGATCTCCATCTCTTGGACCTGCTGTCGGGACTGGGTGTCGTAACGGCCGTCAGAAATAAAGACCGCCTCCTTGTCCGAGATGAAGCAGCTCCCGGCCGAACCGGTAAAGCCGGACAGATACCGGACATTGGTCAGGTTTGTGACATATATCCCCGTCAGCCCCTCTTCTGACAGGCGTTGACGGAGTTTCTCTACACGGGCGGCGTTAAAGGACAATCAGGCGCCCTCGCCGGACTTGAGAAGAGCTTTTATCGATTTTATCTCTTCGGCAATCTTCCCTTTGTCACTGCCGCTCTTTTTGGACATGACGGCAAGGACCTCTAGCGCCTCTTCATACAGTTTTTGATTTTTCAACACTTTCACCAGCGTAAAGGTAGCGGGCGTTTGAGCAGTCGGGCCCTTTTTCTTCGCTGACTTCTTAGCGGCTTTCGGCTTTTTTTTCGCCGGCCGTTTCGCAGGGGCTGCCGGTTTTTTTGAAGGCTTGGCGGGTGAGGACGGGGCCGATTTTTTCTGAGTTTTCTTCTTGGTTTTGCGTGCCACTTTCTTTGCCGCTTCAGCCTTTTTCTTCGGTTTCGGTGGAGATTTTGCCTTCTTTTTCGATTTGGTCTTTTTAGGAGCGGCAGCCTTTTTCTTTGTCGTCGGCTTCCTTTTGGTCTTCCCGGAAAGTGACGCCAGCCCCTTAGTCGCCTGACGGTTCCCAGGGTCCAGCTCAAGAATATCGACGTAGCTCTGATGAAGGGTTTCCTTCGGGCGCTGCAAAGCGGACTGCACCTCGGCCATCAGGACGCGGGCATTCAGAAATGAGGGGTCGAGACCGAGCACTTTCTTGAGACAGAGCTCCGCCTCGCCAAACTCTTTCTTGGCCATCAGTATACGGGCCCGCAGAAACTGTCCCGCCAGAGAATCGCTGTTATGGCGAAGACCGATATCGCAGACGCGCTCTGCTCTCCCCAGATCGCCCGCCACAAGATAGTGCTCCGACAACACCGGGAACAGCATGGTGTCAAAATTGTCAGCGAAATATTCTTCTAATTCTCTAAGGTTTGTCAGGTCCAAGTCGGTCTCACTCCTTCCATCGGTTGTCGGTCACCCATTCAGTGATGTATTCGACGGTCTCCTGGATGGGTGTTCCCGGACCGAACAGTTGTCCTACGCCCTGTTGCGACAGCGATTCCATATCCTTTTGCGGGATAATACCGCCGCCGGTGAGTAGCACATCATCCATCTTGCTCTCGTTCATCAACTGTTTCACTCGGGGGAAAATGGTCATGTGCGCTCCCGACAGGATCGAGAGGGCGACGACGTCGGCATCTTCTTGAAGAGCAGCGCTCACGATCATCTCCGGCGTCTGCCGGAGGCCTAGGTAAATCACTTCCATCCCGGCGTCACGATAGGCCCGAGCGAGCACCTTTACTCCCCGGTCGTGACCGTCGAGTCCCGGTTTGGCCATCACTATACGGATTTTTCGTTTCATCAAGATGTGCCCGTCTCAGCACGGTTCACTGTTGCTCACCTGAAAACAATTTCGCATTGTCGATCGAAATTCTGAAGCGAAATAAACTCAGCCCGCGATTGAACATTTTTACCTCCGGTCAACTCTCCATCAACGAATTTCGCAAGATTGTCCCCATCGTCTCTTGCGATTGGGCATAATGAAAAGTAAGTTCCGTTTATGAGGGTGCTGGGAGGACTGCTCTGCTCCATTTCACTCGCAACGGCGGCGTTTGTCCGAATTCCGCTCACACCCCTCCAGGCGGCCGCCGGCTCTATGCTTCAGTCCGTCTACCCTGCACACGACTTCATCTCCGATCCCGCTTCATTGATGGACGCCGACAAAAATGTGATGGTGACTGTTCTGTCGCCATTTGGTCTGTCCACACTGCAGGAGAGGTCGCTCCAGTTCGCCTATCCTTCCTCATGGGGCAGGTTCGGTCTTTCTGTGCATCTGTTTGGGTTGTCGCTCTACAGGGAATCGACCGTTACCGGAGCGGGCGCCGTCCGGTTCGGTGGGAAACTCGACGTCGGCATTCGGCTCTCTGTTCATCAGCTTACTATTCGAAATTACGGTTCACAAAAGTCGTTCGCACTCTCCGGCTCTCTCGCCTATCCCATTACAAAGGAGTTGCGCTGGTCGCTTATCGGGATGAACCTCAACGCACCGAGGATTGGGAAATCGAAGGAGCTCCTTCCACAAATCGTCTCAACCGGTTTTCACTTCAAACCTGCGGAGCCGCTCGAGGGACTGTTCGAACTGGAGAAAGATCTCGCTTATGCTTCCCGTCAAAAGTTCGGCGTCATCTGGACGCCGGTTCCCCGACTATCGTTCGCCGCTGGTTTTGCAACTCAGCCGGCCCAGATCAGCGCCGGTTTTTCCATTCGCCTCTCCCGCTCGTCCGTAGACTATGCCATCGCTTCACATCCACACCTTCCCGAGACTCACTCACTGGCTCTTCGTCTCAGTTTTCGTTAGTCTGACTCCAGCCTCTCCCCAATCGCTGGAGGACATTCTCTCGAACCTCGCCACAGATGGAGAGGAGAGTGTCGTCTCGGAAGAGGAACTTGAAATTCTGGAAGCAATGGTCCACCGGCCTGTTAATCTTAACAAGGCGACGAAAGCTGACCTTCGCCGAATTCCTCTCCTCACTTCTGGCGATATCGATCTTATCCTAAGAGTGAAGGCCGAGAGGACTTCTTTCAGCAACGTCGAGGCGGCGTCCGAGATTCCCGGACTGTCCCTTGCGGCGGCGCAGCTCCTTCCCATCATCGCCGCGCTGGAGAATCGAGCGGCCGCTTCCATCACACTTCGCAACCGGTGGGCCTCTTCTCAGGGTGACTTTCGCATTCTGAACCGAGCACTTCTGACATCCGAGTTGGCCTCAGGCGGAATCGTCATTGAGCGTGATCCCCTCGAACCGACTTTCGCCGATTACGTTTCAGCCCACGGCAGGTACGCTACTCCCGGCGGCACGGAGATTATTATGGGCGATCACAGGATTGAGTCTGGATATGGCCTGCTTTTCGGGCGCATCGCCCGGCCCATGAAGGGGGGATGGCAGGTGACGGCGCCCGGACGGATCGGAAGCGGACTTCAGTCTTACCGCTCTGCCGCTGAGCAGTGGGGTCTTCGAGGCGTGGCCGTCCGCTCAAAACAAATCTTGGGGCGATGGACCGCCTCCCTCTCCTCCTCCCCCGTGGATGCCGTTATGGACGAAGGAAGAGTTGTTTCAGTTCAACGAAGCGGTCTTCACAACAGCGCCGCAACCATCGCAAGAAAACATAATGTCAGAGAAGAGATCATCGTGCTGAACTGGGAGACTCCCTTTGCGGAGAAAGGACAACTGGGCGCCACCGCCGCAACATCTGATTGGAGAGGCGTTGACGGAATACATCAGATCGGCGATCACTATTTCTCTCAGTACGGTCAGGCCGCGCTGAAGAACGGATCGCTTTTCTGGGAGGGCGCGGCCCGGGACGGCGGTAGACCGGCATGGATCGCCGGACTCTCGCAGAGTACCAAAGTTGTCAGGTGGCTTACACTCATACGAGCTTATCCGTCTGGCTGGCGCGGACCGCGGAGCCGTCCTTTCAGCGAATGGAGCGGCGATTGGCTGAACGAATCAGGCGTCTATCAGGCCGTCTCTGCGAAGCTCGGGAGATTCCGTATCGCCTCCTACGGTGATGTCTATCAACGGAGTGCGGGACAGCCCCCGGCTCACAGTCCGGTGAAAGGGTCGGAAACAGCTTTGCTGGCGAACTACCGATTTTCCGCAGGAAACCAGCTTCAGCTCCGATGGAAGCGGGAAGAAAAGAGTGACGAGAGTCAGATCACTTTTGCTGATGAAACTGTCCAACGCGGCTACTCCAGGGCAGCGTTCCGACTTCAGGCCGACCGAAAACTGAACGAGAATCTTTCGTTTCGCATCCGGTTAGATCACGTTGAGGCCACAGACGGTGGCGACAGAAGCGATGGGCAGAGTCTCTCTCTCTCGGGAAACTGGGATCGACGGAAGACTCGTCTGTCTCTCCACTGGATCACGTTCAACACCACAGATTACGCTTCTCGGATTTACGTCTGGAACCTCAACCTTCCCGGTGAAATGAGAAGTCGCGCTTACTCCGGAGAGGGGCACTCCATCGGCATCAGATACAGTGTCCGCAGCAACACGGGTGCTTCGGTGGCCTTCAGACTGAGGGGCCTGTGGCACAAGATTGGCAACGCTTGGTCCGCGCCTGCATGGGAAGGGGGCTTCCAGATGGATATTGCTTTGTAGAAGTCGTCCCGAAGTTCGTGAAGCAGGGCGTTTATTCGGTCGAGATTCGGCTGTTGTCTTCTAGAGTCCTCTCTGGATAAATTCCCACCGTGATCCGAGGCAAGTTGATCTTCACGTTTCCCGTGATGCTGGCGAGCGTGTTGAACGCCAGTTATCTATCTGTCCACTATCCCAATGATCCGGACAGACAGGAATCTATCAAGACCTTTGACACAGGTCACACTACCTATATTTCAAGCAGTGATCTGGTCAGAGTCCTGAACGCGGGGATATTCAGCAATGTCGCTCGGGGCAAGGTAGTAATCTATTTCGGCGGTCACAGGATAAAGGTCTCGGCGCACAGCAGTTTCGTTCTCATCGACGATCAGGTCTATCAGATGCCTACCTACTCCCTTTCCGATGGAAGTGATATCTACCTTCCCATGCGGGCGTTCATCGGCATTCTCCACCGGCACGCGGCGCCGGGGATCAGTTACGACAGCGGCATCAACAGTGTGGTTGTCGAACTGATTACTCACAACATCAAAGGGCTGGATATCGAAGAGAAAGCTAACGGCACAGTCATTCGAATCGCCACTACGGAAAAGTTTGACGAAGGGTCCCTCACCGGATGGTCGGCGAGAAACAGGTGGTTTTATCTCACTGTCTCCGGCGGCATCGCCGATTCGGTCGCGCTGCGCAAAGCGAAACTGGCGGGCGTGGTGAGAGGAATTACGGTCGACCAGACGGGGCGATCTGTGCAGGTCGCATTCCAGCTCAGGAACGAAATCGAAGATTTTGAGGTCTACCAAAACAGCGACCCCTACGAGATTGTGCTAACTCTCAGGAGCCCCCTCAGCTACAGCGCCGACAAGATCAAAAAGATCAGGGACGCGTGGTACATTGACACGATTATCATCGATGCCGGCCACGGCGGAAAAGACCCGGGAACAACCGGAAAGTACGGTCTGAGAGAAAAGTTTGTCACCCTCGATATCGCCAAGCGGCTGGGGCGTCTCGTTGAGAAAAACACGAACGCAAGAGTGGTCTACACCCGGGACGAGGATGTTTTTGTCCCCCTTTGGGAGCGGACCAAAATCGCCAACGAAAGTAACGGAAAACTCTTTATCAGCATCCACGCCAATGCGAACAAGAACAGACGTGTGAAAGGTTTTGAAACTTTTATCCTCCGCCCCGGCAAGACTGCTGATGCCGTTGAACTGGCAGAACGGGAAAACAGCGTGATCAAACTGGAGGAAGAAGCATCCCGTTATGATCATCTCACGGAGGACAGCTTCATCATCGCTTCACTGATGCAGAACGCATTCATGAAGGAGAGCGAAGACCTCGCCGCCATGGTGCAATCTGAACTGAGGAAGAATATCCCCTCCCCGGACCGTGGCGTGAAACAGGCAGGATTCTACGTCTTGATCGGCGCTTCTATGCCGCACGCTTACCTTGAGGTCGGATTTTTGTCAAACCCTCTGGAAGAAAAACAGCTCCGGAAACCGGGATATCGCCAAAGTATTGCTCAAGCTGCTTTCAACGGCCTTCGCCGCTTTAAAGACAAGTACGAACGTGTCCTCGCGGACGAAGGCTGATCAGCCGCCGCTTTTAGCCGTCCTCGATCAGGAATCGTGTCTCCCATCGACCGCAAGACGTTAGACTATCTCTACTCGCTCAGGAGGCGTGGGATCAAGGTTGGGCTCCACCGGACGGAGGCGCTGCTGAAGCAGTGCGGAAGTCTTCACAAAGGTCTCCCCGTTGTTCATATCGCCGGCACAAATGGTAAAGGTTCCACCGCCGCTATGATCGCCTCCGTCCTGAAGCGGTCAGGACTGAAGGTAGGTCTCTACACCTCGCCTCATCTCCTGAGGTTCAACGAACGAATAAGAGTTGGCGGAATTCCCATAGATGATGAGCAGATTCTTGCCTTCCTCACCAAACATCGAAAAGCCATTGACAGCCTCGGCTCCACCTTCTTCGAGACGACCACAGCAATGATGTTTTCCGCTTTCGCCGAAGAGCGTGTGAATATCGCCGTGGTGGAGGTCGGGATGGGCGGTCGGCTCGATTCCAGCAACGTCGCCGAGTCCAGCACCTCCGTTCTCACGCCCATCGATTTCGACCACATGGAGTTTCTCGGCAACACGCTAGCGGCCATCGCGACGGAAAAGTGCGGTATTTTCAAAGAGGGAGTCTCCGTGGTGACTGCGCCGCAGCCCTCAGAAGCGATGGGTGTGATTCAGTCGATGGCGGAAGAGAAGGGCTGTCAACTGACACTTGCCGAGGACCTTTATCCCATGACGGCTGTTCAGCAGCATGGCGCCGGCGTCAGCTTTGAGCTGAGAGGTATCCAAGTTGATCTCCCCCTTATGGGCGAACATCAAGCGCTTAACGCTCAGACCGCCGCCGCGGCATGCCGCACGTTCACCCCCGATCTTACCGAAGAAGCGATCGCTGAGGGACTCTGCCAGACGAGCTGGCCCGGCCGGCTTCAACGTCTTTCTGATCACCCTCCCGTCTACTTCGATGTGGGCCACAATCCCCACGGAATCGAGGCTGCGGTGCAGTCGCTCCGGCAAGTTTTTCCCGACGCAAGCATGGGTGGCGTCTGTGCCGTAAAGAAAAGTAAGGACGTTGAAAGTATCGCAGGAATCCTCCGGCGTCACTTTGACAGGATTGTTGCAATCCAGCCTGAGGAGGGCGATTTCTTTGCCCCCGAAGCGCTGGCGGCACAGCTGAAGAAAAGCGGAGTGGATGCTCATGCTGCCGCTTCACTTCAAAAAGGCGTTGAAGAATGTCTGTCTGACACCCTCGACCTCTGGTTCATTTTCGGTTCACACTATATCGCTGAGACGGTATTCGAGGTGTTCGATTTTCCCTTTGACAAAGGGATTATTTAGACTAAATTGATCGAAGAGCTGTCGTTGTAACGGCAGGGTTCTCGCAAAATCCCAGTAATCACGAACGACAATCCGTTGAATCTTTATTTATGGATGTAACTCAGTTACAAGGACAAAAAATCAAGGATCTCACCAAGCTCGCGCAAGAGATGGAAGTTTCCGGCTATTCCGGCTTGAAGAAGCAGGAACTGATTATGCGCATCCTCGAGACGAGTGCGGAAAAAGAGGGGAAACTGTTCGCCTCCGGTGTGCTGGAAGTGATGCAGGAAGGGTACGGTTTTCTCCGGTCGCAGGACTACCACTACCTCCCCGGTCCAGATGATATTTATGTCTCGCCGTCTCAGATCAAGCGATTCAACCTGCGGACGGGTCATCAGGTGGCGGGCCAGATTCGACCTCCTAAGGATAACGAACGCTTTTATGCCCTCCTCAAGGTGGAGACCGTTAACGGCCTTGGGCCCGATCAAGTAAAGAAAGCGATACTCTTTGATAACCTGACGCCCCTCTATCCGGAGGAACGCGTCAACCTTGAAAGTAATCCCAAAGGATTCTCCATGAGGATTCTCGATCTGATGGCTCCCATAGGTAAAGGACAGCGCGGACTTATCGTGGCGCAGCCGAAGACAGGTAAAACTATTCTTCTTCAGAAGATCGCCAATTCTGCTCTTGCTAATCATCCAGAGATTAAGATCATTGTCCTGCTCATCGCCGAGCGGCCGGAAGAGGTGACCGACATGGAACGAAGCGTCGATGCCGCTCAACTTTTGACGAACCTCCCGAGCGGCACGTGCAGGTTGCAGATATGGCTCTTGAGAAGGCGAAGCGGATGGTGGAATACGGCGACGATGTGATGATCCTGCTCGACAGCATCACGCGGCTGGGCCGTGCCCACAATGCGGTAATTCCGCACAGCGGAAAGATCCTTTCCGGCGGCGTGGACGCCAACGCCCTGCACCGGCCGAGAAGGCTCTTCGGTGCCGCCAGAAATACAGAAGAGGGCGGAAGTCTCACAATAATTGCCACGGCTCTGATTGACACCGGCAGCAGGATGGACGACGTCATTTTCGAAGAATTCAAGGGGACAGGCAATATGGAGCTGGTCCTCGACCGCCGCCTGAGCGACCGACGGCTCTTCCCGTCCTTTGATCTTATCCGTTCCGGCACTCGAAAGGAAGAACTGTTACTCTCCAAGAAAGAGCTGGCGCGGGTCTGGATTCTCCGCAAACTCGTTAACGACATGACACCCATCGAGGCGATGGAGTTCCTGCTCGGCAGAATGAAGCGCACCGGCAGTAACGAAGAATTTCTCGATACAATGAATAATTGATTATGGCTGTCTGCCTTTCTACTCTCCCCCGTGGCTAACGATCACTCCTCGATAAAATCTATCGTCTCTCGCCTGTCGACTGATAAGCCGGTGAGGAAAACCTCTTATCAGGTGAAGGGTGTGCTCATGAGAGAGTTCCCCGATGATCCCCTCATTCCGTTTATCAACGGGACATACCGCAACGACTATCTCTACCCTCGAGTTCAGGTGAAAATCCTCGATGAGCAGATTTACCTGCTCGGGATTGAAGAAGGGGTTGAGCCGGTTGAATCGCTCGTTAAGAATCTCGATATCATGAACTTCGGCAACATTACTTTTCAGGTAGAAGGTGTGGAGAATGACGTACTCGACATCGATTTTGGCCCGTCGGACAAGTCGATTTATTACGAATTTCTTACGCCGTGGATCGCACTGAACAAGATTAACCTCAAGCGGTACCGATCCCTCGGGAACAGCGATGAAGAGCGCATCAAATTCCTGAGACGGTTGTTGAGCCAGAATATCGCTTTTATTGGAAAAGAGCTGGGGCTAAGACTCGACACCAAAATCTTTGTGGATCTTTCCCTCGATTCGCTTAAACCGAGGATCATGGACGAAGGGAAGAACGCTTCCTTCGAAGGGAGCTTTTGCACCAATTTCGTCCTTCCAAATTTTATCGGTGTGGGGAACGGAATCACCAAGGGGTTCGGTGTCCTCTACAGTGAATTGGAGCCCGCCGACGCAGATGAGTATGACGGCGTGACTGAAGTTTCCACCGACAGCTTTTCAGACTTGGAAGAGCTCCCGCAGGGGTGGGAAGAAGAGGCGATAGATCCTAACGATATACCGAGGAGCAAACGGCGGAAGCGCTCCGAGGACTACGCTGAGCCGAACGAGCCAAACTTCAACACCGCCGAGTACCACTCCAAGACTCACTAGACTCCGAAGCCTATGATTGCTGAAAGGGTCGGGCGTATACAACCTTCATTCACGCTTGAGATGACAGCACGCGCCGCCGATCTGCGGAACAGCGGCATCGATGTTATCAATCTCGGGGTGGGCGAGCCGGACTTCAACACACCGGCCAACATTCGTGAGGCGGCGGTTCGAGCCATGGCCGACGGTCACACCAAGTATACACCGGGCCGCGGCACGCTGGAACTGAGAGAGGCGATCTGTACCAAGCTGAAGCGGGATAACAGTCTCGATTACACCCCCGATCAGATTGTGGTCTCTAACGGCGCCAAGCATTCCCTCAGCACGCTCTTTCAGGCGGTGCTCAATCCGGGAGATGAAGTGATCATTTTCTCACCGTACTGGGTGTCGTACACCGAATTTGTCCGGTTGGCGGATGGCGAGCCCGTTGTCGTCAACACGATCGCCAGCGATAATTTCACTCCGGACTGGGACGACCTCGAAGCAAAGGTTTCTTCCAGGACGACGGCTGTTATACTCAATTCCCCCTCAAATCCCACAGGGGCGGTCTGGGACGATTCTACTGTGACACGGGTTTTGAGCATGGCGGCGGAACACAATTGGATCATCATTTCTGACGAATGTTATGAACGGCTGGTCTATGATGCCCCTTACCGCAGCAGTGAGTTGATCAACGATGTGGGGGCCAACGTATTGACGATCCAGAGTCTCTCAAAGACCTACGCGATGACGGGTTGGCGGATCGGTTACACCGCGGGAGAGTCAGCAATCATCAATGCCATGGCGAAGATTCAAGGCCAGACCACTTCCTGCCCCAACTCCATCGGCCAGAAGGCGGCGGTGGAAGCTCTGGTGGGCGATCAGTCTGAAG
>LUOC01000075.1:0-2004 GCA_001626655.1 Fidelibacterota bacterium REDSEA-S14_B6
CCAACGTCCTTGCCGTTCAGGTTTTCCATGGCGGCATTTCCGGCTTCTTCAGAAGCCATCTCTACAAAACCAAAGCCGCGTGAGCGACCTGTGAATTTGTCCGTGATGATCTTGGCGGACTGCACGTCGCCGTGTTCGGCGAAGGCGGTCCGAAGCTCTTCTTCGGACATATCGTAATTCAGGTTTCCAACATAGAGGTTCATTGGGTTCTCCTATTCGTTAATGAAAATGTGTACTGTTATAAACAAAAGTTTAGCTGATGGTGAGGATGAAATGGTCAGGAACGGGGAAAAGAATCAGGGGAAGAGAATAAGGCTATCGTCGATGCTATCTATTTTCGGACGCCCTAACTTACTAAAGAAACTGCTCTTCCAAGCAACTTTTTTGTGGAGCCGATGGGGATCGAACCCACGACCTCGTGAATGCCATTCACGCGCTCTCCCATCTGAGCTACGGCCCCAGAGTCAATTTTCAGTTTTCAATTTCCAAGAACCAAGAAGCAAATCGGTGAAATTGGTTCATTAGAAAAAGTGAACTTAACACGATTCCAATTTCAGCGCAAAATGATATCAGGCCGCCGGTGTTGACTCGCCGTTGGAACAACAGTAAATTCGAAACATGAAGAAGACACAGTTTACACTTGTTGCTACTCTGGTGATTGCAGGGCTTGCTCTCAGCGGCTGTACAAAGACGGAAGCCAAGACGGGAAGTGCCACGCTGATCGTGACGGGAAACGTCCACAGTCAGCTGGACCCGTGTGGGTGAAAACGCAATCCCACGGGCGGTCTGCCCCGTAAGGCAACATTTATACATAACCTGAAAGAGGGGGGAGCCGATCCGGTAATCCTGGACGCCGGCGACCTCTTCTTTGATAAACAGTATCCCACGGAGCTGAACCTGAAGCAGTCCAAGCTTCGGGCGGCAACAGTCGTTTCCGGTTTCAACATCATCGGCTGTGACGCCTTCAATGTCGGCTCCAAGGATTTCGCTGCAGGCTTCGAATTCCTTCGCGAAATGGCAGCGTCCGCCGACTTTCCCTTTATCTCTGCCAATATCGTCCACGAGCGGCTTCAGTTTCGGGGTGACCGGTGCAGCGGCATCACTACCCGAAGAAGTCACGCAAGTGTCTGTCGCCGACGTGGTGACCAGTGTCAATAAGGTGCTGACGGAACTGGAAGAAAAGACCGATTTTCAGATTGTGCTGTTCAACGGTACGTTTGAAGAAGCAAAAGTTTACCGTCAAAAATTTGCCGCCGCGGACTACATGTTCATCAGCGGCGTCACTGAGATGCCCATTGGCAAGATGAAGAACCCCGCTCAAGGGCCTCGAATGTACCGCCTCGGAAAACAGGGGAAGGCGCTGGCTCTAGTCACATTGAATGTGGAAACGCCGGGCACTGCTCTCGCTGACATCACAGAGCTGAAACTGAGGGAAGAATTCATGCTGCGGCAGATTGAACGGATGAAGCGGAGCGATCCGACGAAGACGCTGGAGCAGTTGTACGGCGACGATCCCGACTTACTCGAACGTGCTCTGAAGGTCAGGGAGTCTCTCGGGGAAATGCAGAGAGAGCTTGCCGCCGCCGTCAACACAAGCCGTTTCGATTTCCCGCCGATGGACAGATCGCTTGACGACGAGCCCCGGATGCTCGGCATGGTGACGGAGACGCTGGCCGCCTGCGATCAGCTCGAGAAATCTTCGGCTGGCCGTAAATCGACCGGTTCGTGAATACCAACTCCGCCACCGGTCAGATAACCCTCCTCCTGACCGTTTCGATCGTTTTTTCATTCGGCTTTAATGCTATCAGGAGTGACGGCCTCCCGCTCATCGCCTCCAAGCAGATCGTTGAAGGCGGGCAGTCCGCGGCCGATTCGCTTCTTGCAGAAACGACAATGCTGTTCCAGCCTGTCATGATTGATCTCTCCATTACGAAGGAGTTCTTTGACAGAGGCGTCCTGTTCGTGGACGCTCGGGATGAAAAGGAGTTCCGTGAAGGACACATC
>LUOC01000075.1:2070-4929 GCA_001626655.1 Fidelibacterota bacterium REDSEA-S14_B6
CCCGCCAATCCCGGTGAAATCCTCAGATGGGCCACAGAAGATGACCCTGTCGTCACCTACTGCGGTGGGGGAGAGTGCGATCTGAGTATGGCTCTGGCGGTGGAGCTGATGGGTGAGGACTGGGTTTTCAGTCGAGTATTTGTCTTCGACGGCGGCCTTCCGGAATGGATTGACGCGGGATATCCTGTAGAGTAGTGGCAGCGCTTCTCCACAACCGGTGGGTGATCTTCGTCTTCAGGATCGTCCTGGGAATAGTCTTCGTCTACGCCAGCTTCGACAAGATTAGGGATCCTGCCGCTTTTGCGGGAAATATTCAGAACTATCAGTTTCTCCCTTATGGGCTCACAAATCTGATGGCCATATTCCTCCCCTGGGTTGAGCTCTACGTCGGCGCCTGCCTGATCCTTGGTGTATTTGTTGATGGAGCGGCGATTTTGTCGGCGGGGATGGTGGTCATGTTTATTGTCGCTATCGGGCAGGCGGTCGGTCGCGGCCTCGATATCGATTGCGGCTGTTTCAAACAGTCCGGCTCTACGGTGGGGTTAGATTTGCTGGCGCGGGACGTTGTCTGGCTCGCCATGTCGATCCTTGTGTGGCGAAGGGAAGAGAAGACTATGGAACTGTTCCCCAAATCACGAGTTGACGAGGCCGGTCAACAAGACTAAATTCACCGGCGTTTTTTCTCCGTAAACAGATATTGCGAGAGTAGCTTCCCGACTGGTGTCGGGAGTAGAGCCCCATCCCGAATGTTCGGGACCAACGTGGCTGTTGTCCCGATGCAATCGGGAAGTCCCGTCTCTCGCTCGACAATTGAAACCTACTGCGAGAGTAGCTCAGCTGGTAGAGCCCCACGTTGCCAACGTGGCTGTCGCGGGTTCGAGTCCCGTCTCTCGCTCTACGCCCCATTCAGGGGCATTTGTTTTTTCGGTTTAGTCCTGAAATCCCTCGGTGAGCGAAGGATCCATGGGGAGATGGAGTTGAATCTTCGGGAGGTACTTCACAAAGACATCAAAGACGTCGGTGAATTCATCTTCATCCACCTCCACCGAATGTGTCGCCTTCGTGTCATCGGTCACTTCTGTATCTTGAAACTGATCGACATCTACAATCTTCAGGTAAATCTTGGCCATTTCCGCTCCTATAAAGTTTCGCAAGATTACACCGGAATTTGGATTATGCCAACCGGTTGCTGTCGTTGAATAGGTTATCGATTCCCTGTAAATTCGGCGCCCGTGGCGACGTACCCAAGCGGTCTAAGGGAGCGGTCTGCAAAACCGCGATTCATCGGTTCGAATCCGATCGTCGCCTCACTCGTCTGTCGTTTATCTCTACCCAGAAAGAAACCATAACTGGAGAAGTCTCTTATCTCCCCTCACCTTGTTCCTCTCCCTCGACTGTCATTATTGGTGAGCGGCATGTGCACGGCGAGGAGAGGAGACCTTGAGGACGCAGCCCGGCGCGGTCCGGCAGCCAAAACTGCCTATTTCGGTTTCTTCAGGCTGTCATAGACGATCTTCACAAAAGCGTCCTTAGTGACAGAGCCGGTGGCTTTATAGCCCCTGGTCGGATCGGAAGCGATAATCTCTTCCAAGGTCTTCCCTTCTCTGACTTTCACCTTCACCCTGTCACGTATTTTGGTAAGCATCTGCCGAAAATCCAGAAGGTCTTGCTTGGTGGAAAGTGGGCCGTGGCCGGGGATAATCTGTGTCTCTCCATCTGCAAGATCAGCAGCTTTGTCCAGCGTTCTGATCAGACCATTAACATTCCCGCCGTTGGGTTCGTCAATAAAGGGGAAGACGTACCTGACGAATACGTCGCCCATATGGAGAACATTCGATTCCACAAAATGAACAATAGCGTCGCCGTCGGTATGAGCACGGCCGACGTGAAAAATGTTAATTGTCTCGCCGTTGTAGTGAAAGGACATCGATTTCCTAAATGTAATCTTCGGCAATGCTTCCTGTGGATATGCTTTCATCTCCCTGCCGAACAGGGCGATAAGCTGATCGTTCGCCATGCGCTCCCGGCTGTTCTCATGGGAGACGATGAAAGCTCCGGCCTTGCCGAAGTTTTCATTTCCGTCGGTATGGTCGAAATGCCAGTGCGTGTTTACGACAAACTGGACCGGCTTGGGGGTAAGTTTTCCAATAGCTACGGTAATCTTTTTTGTCAACGGTGCGAACTGATCGTCCACAATAAAAGTCCCGTCTTCGCCGATACAAACGCCGATATTCCCACCACTCCCCTCGAGCATATAGATAGAGTCGGACAGTTTGGTCGTCTTGATTTCAACGGCATCAAAATCCTGCGCGCCTGACACCAGCGGAATGAATCCAATTAGCGCAATGAGGGTGTTTCGCATGGTTATTCTCCTGTGATCGTGATGAGTGAGAAGTGTTGTGGGTCAGCCCACATATTTGACGATTAGAACAGTGATATCGTCCGATTGGGGCGCGGAGCCGGCGAACACCTTAACGCTGTCGAGACTTGCGTCCACCGTTTCCGACACCGATCCGTTCTTCCTGTCGTTAAGAAATGTTTCGAGACGCTCGTAGGAATACTCTTCGTCTTTTTCGTTCATCGCTTCGTTCACCCCATCGGTATAAAGGTAAATGGAATCACCTTTGGAAAGTGTGAGGGTGGAGGTCTCGTACGGCATCTCATCCATAACGCCGAGGGCGATGCCGCCTGTAATCTCAATCTGACTGGTTTCGCCGTCCGGCGGAACGAGATAGGGAGGGTTGTGTCCCGCATTAGCGTAGGTCACTTCGCCGGTTTCCGTATCGAGGATTCCGTAGAAAAGCGTACAGAACATTCCAGACTCGTTCTCGTGACAGAGGTCATTGTTTGCCCGGAACA
>LUOC01000076.1 GCA_001626655.1 Fidelibacterota bacterium REDSEA-S14_B6
GAGAAGAGGTTGTGGACTGGGAGGCTGAGCCCCGGGGCAAGATCACCGACTTTGCCAGTGAAGGGTACATCGGTCTCCAGAACCACGACTGGGATACCACCGTCTCCTTCCGGAATATATATATCAAAGCGCTGGAATAGCGCTATCTCTCTTCCGTCTCTCCTGCGGCCTTCATGGCCATGCCGGCGCTGCGGTGAGATGTGAACCGGCCGGAAGAGTCCCTAACCAGCAGGAACGCCTCCACATCGAAAAGTGATTCCACAAGCTTCATCCCTTCGTCGACATCCATAACCATTAGTGCGGTAGCGAGTGCGTCAGCATCGGTGCAGTTGGGGGCGGTGACGGTGGCCGAAGCGACGCCGGTGTGGGAGGGGTAGCCGGTCCGGGGATCGATCTCGTGAGAATAGATTTCGCCGTCTATCTCGAAAAAGTTTCTGTAGTCACCGGAGGTCGCCATCGCCTCGTTGTCGAGATCGACAATCCAGTCAAACCCTTCTCCAATCTCCGCTGACAGTTCCGGTCTTTCGATGGCGATGGCCCACAGCTTAGACTGAGGGTTGAGCCCCCTGACGCGGACCTCGCCGCCGATCTCCACCATCATGTCTGAGATTCCGTGGGAGAGAAGATAGTCGAAAACAGCGTCCACACCGAACCCTTTGGCGATGGCGTTCAGATCAATGCTGACAGAAGGATCGAGCTTCCGAATCTCTCCACTTTCTGTCACGAGCTTGTGACTGCCGATATGGGAGAGCCTCCTCTCCACATCGGATGAGTCCGGAAACGATGGAGGCTCCCCGGCGCCCCCAGGACCGAAGCCCCAGAGGTAGAGGAGGGGGAAGACGGTGATATCGAAGGCGCCGTCGGTCTTTTTACTCCAGTAGAGCGCCCTGCTGACAACATACTCGAACTCCATCGGCACAGCCATGGGTACTGTGGACTCAGACCCGTTGAATCTGGAAATCTCGCTGTCGGGAAGGTAGGTGGACATCTGCCGGTTCACCTCGGCGAGGAGCGAATCGATACCCACTTTCACCACAGCCGGCGATGTGATGTTTGCGTTTGGAGTGTATTTCACCTGATAGGTCGTCCCCATGGTAAACCCCTCCAGCGTCACGGGGGCTACGGGCCCGCTACAGCCGAACAGTGTCAGCGCCACTACAGCAAGAAGAGTAGATGATCTCTTGGTGGAGATCGCTATATTTTGCCACCGAAGGGAGATCATCACGATGACAGATTTGATAGGACGAAGAGATTTCATTAAAAGATCAGCATCAATTGCGGGAGGTTTGAGTGTCATGACTTTGAGTGGCGGTGCGGTGACAGGATGTGCTTCAAAACCGCCGTTTGCCATTTCGCTGGCTGAATGGTCGCTCCACAAAGCACTCTTTGCAGGTGATGTTGAACATCTCGATTTCGCCTCCATCGCCAGAAAGGAATTTGGCATAGACGCCGTAGAATATGTCAACAGTTTCTTCAAGGAGAAGGCGGAGGATGAATCCTATCTCAAGGAGATGAAATCGAGGGTGGACGGTGAAGGGGTAGAGAGTCTGCTGATCATGTGCGATGGGGAAGGTGCCCTGGGCGATCCCGATAGCGCAACCCGAAAGACCGCCGTGGAGAACCACCACAAGTGGGTGAGGGCGGCGAAGTTTTTGGGATGCCATTCCATCCGTGTGAACGCTCAGAGCGAAGGGTCTTACGAGGAGCAGATGAAACTTGCCGCCGACGGCCTTCGCACGCTGACCGAATTCGGAGATGAACACGGCATAAACGTGATTGTGGAAAATCACGGCGGTCTATCCAGCAATGGCGAATGGCTCGCCGGCGTCATGGAAAAGGTGGATCACCCCCGCTGCGGCACACTGCCCGACTTCGGCAATTTCAGGATCAGGGAGGGGGACTGGTACGACCGCTACAAGGGAATAGCCGAGCTGATGCCTTATGCCAAGGCCGTTAGCGCCAAGAGCAACGACTTTGATTCAGACGGTAATGAGATTCACACCGACTACTTCAAGATGATAAAGATCGTCTTGGACGCCGGCTACAGCGGTTACATCGGCATCGAGTACGAAGGACAGAAGCTGTCAGAGATGGAGGGGATCAGCGCGACGAAGGCTCTACTCGAACGCGTAAGGGATGATGCCGGCTGACGCTGGGCCACTTTTGAGTATCAATTAACTGGGGAAGGCAAGAGATGATTGCGCAATCTACTTTGGAGACCATCGGCA
This sequence comes from Fidelibacterota bacterium REDSEA-S14_B6, assembly GCA_001626655.1. Taxonomy (GTDB): domain Bacteria; phylum Fidelibacterota; class Marinisomatia; order Marinisomatales; family S15-B10; genus S15-B10. The sequence goes on from LUOC01000076.1 coordinate 2,229, forward strand.
GCACGCCGCTGGTGAAGCTCCAAAAAATGGCACCGAGCGATAGCGCTGAGATCTATGTCAAGGTTGAGTCCTTTAATCCCACCGGTTCCTACAAAGATCGCATGGCTCTGGCGATGGTAGAAGGTGCCGAAGAGCGCGGTGATCTACGCCCCGGGATGACGGTCGTGGAATACTCTGGCGGGAGTACCGGCTCCGCTCTTGCGTTCGTCTGCGCTGTGAAAGGGTATCGATGCAAGATCGTCTCCTCTGACGCTTTTGCCCAAGAGAAGCTGGACACCATGCGCGCCTTCGGTGCCGAACTGGAGATTGTTCCCAGCGATAACGGAAAAATCACGGCTGAACTGATCAAGGAGATGATAAGGCGGACTGAAGTGCTGGATGCGGATGACAGAACGTTTTTCACCGACCAGTTGAATAACCGCGATATCATCAGAGGATTTGAAAAGCTTGGGAGTGAAATCCTTCAGCAAATTGACAAGCCAATCGACCTCTTTTGCGGGGCGGTGGGGACGGCCGGCATGCTGATGGGAGTTTCAAAAGTTTTAAGGCAATCTGAAGATAGAACTCGGATCATCGCTCTTGAGCCGGCTTCGTCCCCCTTCCTCTCAACTGGAAAGAAAGGGGCGCATCGTGTTGAAGGGATTGGTCTCGGTTTTGAATTACCGCTTCTGGACAAGAACTGCTACGATGAAGTGAGAGGGATCGAAGAGGAAGAGGGACGAAAGACGGCACGTCGAATGGCTCGTGATGAAGGAATCTTCGCGGGCACGTCCTCCGGACTGAACATGGCCGGCGCCCTTCAACTTGCACGTGAGCTTGGCGAAGGGAAGACCGTTGTAACGGTGGCAGTAGACAGCGGCCTGAAGTATCTGGCCGGCAATCTCTACACCGGCTGATTCTCTCTGCCTACTCCCCCGTAATCACCCCCCTCAGGTTGTGCTTCCTGAGTACGCTGTCAAAGGTCGGAAGGTCGTCTCTGAGAATCGTTTCGAATTGATCCTTCGCCTCGGCGAGACGATCTTTCAAAATCTGATGAACTTCGCGCTGTTGATCATTGGGAGGGAAATCAGCTGTTTCTACAATTGAAGCCAGATACCCCAGTTTCCCTGCTAACTTAGCTGGCCATCGAATACCATCCTGCCCTGCTCCTGTAAGTTTCATTTGATAAAGTTCATCTTCAACAGAAATGAGCTTTTTATCCAATGATTGAACGGCGGTACTGATTTCTTCAGATACTTCATGATCTTTCGTCATTGTTCTTATATCATACAACTGACTCCGAATCATCTCAATCCTGTTTATGAGGGAGGCTGTTTCATTTATATCAGACTGTATATTCAGGACCATCTGATTTTGTTCAGTAATATCC
>LUOC01000077.1 GCA_001626655.1 Fidelibacterota bacterium REDSEA-S14_B6
TTTCTGCAGTTCATCGAGCCGTGCATCCTCGTAGTCGGGATGGACGATATAGAGTGTTTCGTAGTATCTCATTCCAGCTCCTTCATTCTATCCGATCAGTGGCGCAATCACCAGTGATACAACGGACATCAGTTTGATTAAGATATTCAGCGACGGGCCGGCGGTATCCTTGAACGGATCACCCACCGTGTCACCCACGACGGCGGCCTTGTGTGCGTCGCTCCCTTTTCCGCCGTGTGCGCCGCTCTCAATATACTTTTTAGCGTTATCCCACGAGCCGCCTGCATTCGCCATAAAAATGGCGAGGAGAACGCCGCTCACCGTCACGCCTGCCAGCACGCCGCCAAGCATTTCGGGATCATTCAGGATGAGCCCGAAAAAGACAGGCGTAATCACCGCCAACAGGCCCGGAGCGATCATCCGTCTGATGGCTGCCGCCGTGGCGATATCGACGCACCGAGCATAGTCGGCCTTGGCGTTCCCTTCAAGCAGCCCGGTGATTTCTCTGAATTGCCGGCGCACCTCTTCAATCATCTCGAATGCCGCTTCGCCGACCGCCTTCATGGCAAACGATGAAAAGAGAAACGGCAGAGCGCCGCCGATCAGCAAGCCTGCCATAACTGTCGGCTGCATGATATCGATCGCGCCGAGACCAACAGTTGTCTGATACGCACTGAACAGCGCCAGCGCAGTCAGAGCCGCGGAACCGATAGCAAACCCTTTCCCGATGGCCGCGGTCGTGTTGCCGACAGCATCTAGTTTGTCTGTTCTCTCCCGGACTTCCGGCGGAAGTTCAGCCATCTCCGCACATCCGCCCGCATTGTCGGCGATTGGCCCGTAAGCGTCCACCGCCAGCTGGATGCCCGTGGTGGAGAGCATTCCGAGGGCCGCGATGGCGATTCCGTAAAGACCGGACAACTCATAAGCCGCCACGATGGCCAATGCGATGCTGAGCACAGGCAGGGCCGTAGACTGCATCCCGTTGGCGAGACCGGCAATAATGTTAGTCGCCGAGCCCGTTTCACTGGACTTTGAAATATACCGGGCTGGATTTCTCGACTCTGCCGTGTAGTACTCCGTCAGCGTTCCGACGAGAATCCCCGCCACAAGTCCCGCAATGGTCGAACCGAATATGTCAATCCCGCGCACCGCCTTCTCACCAAAATAGACAGTGTTCGGGACAAAGTAATCAATCAGGAAATAGCTGACAATCAGCATCAGGATGCCGGCGCCGTAAGTGCCGATGTTCAGCGCCGATTGAGGATTTCCACCCTCTTTTGTCCTGACAAAAAATGTGCCGATCCCGCCGCAGCCGCCAGCACCATAGCGCCGATAATTGAACCGACATACGATTCAAACAGGTCAGCGCCCATGCCCGCGACATCACCAACATTATCGCCGACATTGTCCGCGATTGTGGCAGGATTTCGAGGATCGTCTTCGGGAATTCCCGCTTCTACTTTCCCCACGAGGTCTGCTCCCACATCAGCCGCCTTGGTGTAGATTCCGCCTCCCACTCGGGCAAACAGCGCAATGGAGGATGCGCCCATAGCAAAGCCTGAAAGTAACGTCATCACGTGCTCAAGATCGGCGTTGGCCTCGAGCCCTCCGTAAAGATAGAACAGCGAACTGAGCCCGAGAACACCGAGGCCTACCACACTCATTCCCATTACTGATCCGCCGGCGAAGGCGACGGAGAGGGCTGCATTGAGGCTCGTCTGGGCCGCCTGCGTCGTCCTGTTGTTTGCGGCGGTGGCAACGCGCGGCCGCCACCATACTGGTGTTTTGGGAAGCATTTCCCCACGCTAGAAGGGCCGCCACAGCAACTACAAAGATGGCCAACACTTTGTATTCCCTCGACAGGAATGCCATGGCTCCTTCTCTCACCGCCTGTCCAATCTCAACCATTTTCTCGTTCCCGGGGTCTTGCTTGTTGACCCACGAGGATCTGATCAGCGCAAAAACAAGCGCCACAATTCCAGCAACAAAAACAATTCCAAAAGTTGACATTACTGAACTAACTCCTCTCTGTTTAGCCGATTGAACTCGGCCATCGTTTTTTCAAGTCCGTTAATCAGGATTCCCTCCGCCGCATCAGCGCCGCGTTGAACCATCTCCAGAGCCAACGGCTGATCCTCTTTCCGAAACGGTTTAAGCACATACCCTTCCGCCGGCCTCATCTCTTCATCCGTCCCGATCCCCATTCGAATCCGCGGGAACTCCATCTCCCCCAGATGATAGATGATTGACTCCAACCCGCGGTGGCAGCCGTCCCCTCCACGAGGGCGAATCCGCATGGCGCCGAGTGGAAGGTCCACATCATCCACGATGATGAAAAGACCTGACAGATCTATCTCCCACCGCCGATGGGCCTCATTCACAGGTACACCGCTGATGTTCATTCCGGAGGTCGGTTTCACAATAAGGATACTCCCACTTGATGGTGACTCGGCAAAGACATAGTCGCCTTTGCCGGGCCTGAACGACAGGTTTCTCCTGCGGGCGATCTCATCCGCCACCCAGAATCCAAAGTTGTGTTTGGTCCGGGCGTAGTGGTCACCAACATTTCCCAATCCAACGAAGGCAATCACTCGGATTCACTCTCCTGGCTTTCGCCGGCTTCAGCCGATTCTCCACCTTCCTCCGCAGCACCCTCTTCACCTTCAGTCACTTCGCCCTCTTCACCTTCCAGAATTTCACCTTCTTCAAGAACAGGTTCTTCGATGACTTCTTCTTTCGGCATCTGAACCGAAACAACGGTGATGTCCGGGTTGGTAAGGATTTCTCCATCTTCAATAGAAAGATCGGCGACGTGAACACTGTCTCCCAACTCTAACTCTTCTACGTTAATATGGATCGCGTCAGGCACTTTCGTGGCGAGACACTGAATCTCCACTTCCGTGATGTTTTGAGTCATGACGCCGCCGGCCTTCACACCGGACGCTTCCCCTTCCAGAACAACAGGGACAGACAGACTGATCTTATCAGTCAGGCTGACACCGAAAAGATCGACATGGATAATCTCTTCCGTCACGGGGTGATATTGAATCTCTTTGAAAATGGCGTGCAGCTCCTCTCCGCTCACATTAACGGAATAGACGTGAGACTGAGAGTGGAGCGCATCATGGAGATGCCGCTTCTCAATCGAAAAAGTTACGGGCTCATGTTTCGCCGAATAGAAGACTCCCGGGACATTCCCCAGATGCCTTACCTCTCTGGCCGCTTGGTGCCCGACCGTTCCGCGTTTTTCCAGTTCAAGTTTGAACTCAGTTGCCATTAGTACCTCCGGTTAGACGTTGAACAGAGCGCTGACAGATTCACCGCTGTGGATATTCTCAATCGCGTTGGCGAAGAGGCCGGCGACAGAGATCACCTCGAGTTTGTCAAAGCGCTTTTCCTCCGCCACGTTTACGGTGTTCGTCACAATTACTTTTTCGATGGACGAGGCAGAAATCCGTTCCTGGGCATCCGCCGAGAAAAGACCGTGCGTCGCGAAAGCAATCACTGAGGCGGCGCCGTTCTCAACAGCCGACTCGGCCGCGCCGATCATACTTCCTGCTGTATCGATCATATCATCTATCACAATTACCTGTTTATCTTTCATATCGCCGATAAGATGCACGACCTCCGCCTTGTTCGGAGAGGTTCGCCGCTTATCGATCAAGCCAAAACCGACGCCGAGCCGTTTGGCGTACGCCTGAGCCATGGGCCCCCTGCCCACATCGGGAGCGAGAATCACGGTCTTCTCCGGATGGAGGTCATATTCACCGAGCCTCTTGAACATCGTCTTTCGTGCATAAAGGTGATCAAAGGGGATATGGGTGAATCCCTGAATCTGCGCTGAGTGGAGATCCATGGTGAGCACCCGTCCCGCCCCCACACTGGACAGCATATCCATAACGACTCGGGCAGAGATCGGGACCCTCGGCTGATCTTTTCTGTCCTGCCGAGAATAGCCGTAGTACGGAATTACCGCCGTAACACGGTCTGCCGAAGCTCTCACCGCCGCGTCGATCATCAAGATCAGTTCCAGGATATTCTCCGCCGGCGGATGCGTGGACTGAACGATAAAGACATCCTGCCCCCGGATATTCTCTTCAAACTTCACCCACAGTTCGCCATCGGCAAACTGACGGAAATTGACATCGCCCATCTCGATACCGAGATGCTCTACAATCTCAGTTGCCAGCGGTTCGTTTGATCTTCCACTAAAAACTTTCATCTGTTTTCCTCATTCTGTTGCCGGGCTTGGATTCGAACCAAGATTAACGGCTCCAAAGGCCGCGGTCCTGCCGTTGGACGACCCGGCAAATCTCTCGGACCAGCTTTGCTTTTCCATGGCTGGGATGGTAGGATTCGAACCTACATCGTCCCGGTTAACAGCCGGGCGTCATGCCGTTAGACCACATCCCAATTCTAGCTGAGATCTGATCAGTCTGTCACGGGAGAGGCTATAGAGGATTGGAAGGAAGGGAACTGCCGCCGTCCACGTTCCGCCGCGGCATGATCCTCAAAGATTCCAAACACAGTCGAGCCACTACCCGACAGACTGGCAAACTGCGCCCTGGCATTCATGAGCCGTCTCTTCAAATCACCAATCTCTGGATATGTCCGAAAAACCAAAGATTCAAAATCGTTCTCAAACAACGTCCCGGAGGAGTCCCACACATTGCGGGGCTCTAACGGGGCGGGGAAGTTACCGGTACCAAATCCGCCGGACAAGGCGTTTTTCACCTCTCCGTACGCCCATGCTGTTGAGATCTTTGTGGACGGGAAAAGAAGCAGAATAGCACCGATCGGCGGCACCGCTACCGGCGTCAGTTCGTCCCCGATGCCCGCGGCGTACTGACAGCCTCCGGCCAGGAAAAAGGGGACGTCGGCTCCCAGCGACACCGCGATCGCTTTCAGTCTGTCCTCATCGAGCTTAAGATCGAAGAGAGTGTTCACTCCCTTTAACGTTGCGGCGGCGTCGCTTGAGCCTCCGCCCAGTCCAGCACCCACAGGAATTCGTTTTTCAAGATGAACCGAAATGCCGTTTATCTCGCCCACCTCTTCGCTTAGAGCTTCGACGGCTCTAACACAAAGATTGGTTTCGTCCAGCGGGAGGGACGGATCGGAGCAGGTGAAAGATAACGCTCCTTCCACTCTGTCAAGAGTAATCTCATCTGCGAGAGAAATCTCCTGAAAAATGGTTTCCAGAGTGTGATAACCGTCCGGCCGTTGTCCGGTTATCTTAAGCCCAATATTAATCTTAGCCCTGGCGCTGACGGTGAGTGCGATGGGCTGGCTCCTAGGTTGTGGTAACAGTTGCGATTGCCATAGCGCCCACCCCGTCTCCGCGCCCGGTGAATCCGAGACCATCGGTCGTGGTTGCTTTCACGGAAACGGCGTTCGGTTCAACACCCATTTCAGCAGCGAGGAGATTCCTCATCTCTTCAAGGTAACCGCTGAGACAGGGAGTCTCAAGAATGACCGTCGCATCGACATTGGAAATCTCAAATCCCGCATCCCTTATCACTTGCACTGCGTGCGAAAGAAATTGGAGGCTCGACGCCCCTTTCCACTGTTCATCCTCGCTCGGGAAATGGGTGCCGATGTCACCACAGCTCGCCGCTCCAAGCAGGGCATCAACGATGGCGTGAGTAACAACATCTCCGTCAGAATGACCCACCGAACCTTTCTCGGAAGGGACTGTAACACCGCCGAGGATGAGTGATTCCCCCTCCGCAAGACGGTGAACGTCGTAGCCGATGCCAGTCCTAGTCATCGGCTTCCATCGACAGAATCGCCTCGGCAAGAACAAGATCGCGCTTTGTCGTAACCTTCAGATTGAATGTACTCCCTTCCACGATTGCCACTTTCCCGCCTGCGTTCTCTACCAACTGCGCTTCGTCGGTAGACGTGACACCATCACGTTTGGCCTTCTCAAAAGCAACTTCCAATATCTCCACTTTAAATGTTTGCGGCGTCTGAGCCTGCCAGATGAGGGAGCGGTCAAGAGTAGTGTCAATCACGCCGTTTCGAGAAGATTTCAGTGTGTCTGTAGCGCGAAGGGCGACGATGACGCCGTCATAATTCCTCACCGCTTCCACCGTTTTCTCAATCCACGAAGGTTCTAGGAAGGGTCGGGCCGCATCGTGGATCACCACAACGTCAACACTATCACGCATCGCAGCAAATGCGTAGGACACGCTCTCCTGCCTCTCCGCCCCTCCAGCGATCACCTCGACCTCGCCTGTGCCAAAATCTGAGTTTACAAGTTCAGCAGAACATTCAACGGCGTCAGCGGGGACAACTAAGACAGTTCTCTCAACGAGTGGAGAGGCGAGAAAATGCCTGAGTGAATGAAAGAACAGCGGCTCTCCCCCCAACATAGCAAACTGTTTCCTCGGTGAATCACCGTGGTTGGAGAACCGTCGGCCATCGCCGGCAGCGGCTATGATCGCTCCAACGCGCACCGAAATCAGACGATCAGCATCGAATCTCCATAGCTCAGGAAGCGGTACTTTTTCTTGAGCGCCTCCCGATACGCTTTGAAGATGAATTCCCTCTCGGTGAAGGCACAGAGGAGCATCAGCAGAGTCGATTTTGGCTGATGAAAGTTTGTGACAATGGCGTCCGTCATCTTGAAATCGTAGGGCGGATAGATGAATTTGTCTGTCCACCCCCGCTTCGGAGTCACCTGAAAGCCTGACACCACCACGGTCTCCAGCGCTCGAACCGAAGATGTCCCCACCGCAAAGATCCGTTTCCCTTTTTCCCTCGTTTCGTTGATGGCGATGGCCGTCTCGGCGGGAACTTCGAAGTATTCTGAATCCATTTGATGGCGTGTGAGGTCTTCCACCTGAACCGGCCTGAATGTGCCGAGGCCGATGTGAACGACCACCGGTGCCACCTTTGCCCCCTTCGCTTTGATCTTTTTGATGAGGTCATCGGTGAAATGGAGGCCAGCGGTGGGCGCCGCCACAGCCCCCCTCTCCGAAGCGAAAACAGTCTGGTACCGCTCTTTATCTGAGGGCTTATCAGGACGAGTAATGTATGGCGGCAGCGGGGCATGACCGATTCTGTCGATCACTTCGTAGAAATCGTCTGTGTCGTACTCAAACCGTACTACGCGCCCGCCGGAGACGGTGTTGTCGATCACATCACAGTGAACCTTGTCAGTGAAGTGAAGCTTGTTCCCGATACGTACTTTGCGCGCTGGCTTGACCAACACTTCCCACAGATCGTTTTCCAGCTCCCGCAAAAGGAACACTTCCACACGTGCGTCTGTCCTGTCCTTCACAGCGAAGAGGCGGGCAGGGAACACCTTCGTCTGGTTCACGATCACAAGGTCGTTCTTCTTGAGGTAGTCCACAATATTGTGGAACCGCTTGTGCTTGATGGTTTTCGTCTCCCGATCAAGCACCATCATCTTGGAATATTCACGCCGCGGCCACGGTTCCTGAGCGATCCTCGTTTTCGGCAGTTTATAGTCAAAATCCGTCAATCGGAGCTTTACGCGCTTTTCAAATAACATCTAAGCCTCCTACTCAAAAAGTGTGGGTTGGTTTTCCGGTCTGTCGATACCGAGGTAGTTGTATGCTCTCGCTTCCGCGATTCTCCCGCGCGATGTCCTCTGAAGGAATCCTTCCTTAATCAGGAACGGTTCATAAACATCTTCGATCGTTTGAGGATCCTCGCCAATGGCGACGCTCAAGGAGTTAATCCCCACCGGTCCGCCGCCGAATTTTTCAACAAGGGATGAAAGGATTGACCGATCCATATCGTCAAGGCCTTCGCTGTCGATCCCCAGCCTTTCCAGCGAGTTCATCGCCACTTTCTTGGTGATCACCCCGTCAGCTTTCACCTCAGCGTAGTCTCGTGTTCGCCTGAGGATACGGTTCGCCACCCGAGGCGTTCCACGGGATCGGCACGCCAGTTCAGCGGCGCCGTCCTCCTCAATTTGAACGGAAAGAATCTTCGCCGATCTCATGATAATCTGCACCAGGTCCGGTTCTTCATAAAAATCGACACGAAGGACTACACCGAACCGATCCCGCATTGGCGAGGTGAGACTGCCGAGGCGCGTCGTGGCGCCGATCAGTGTGAACGGCTCCAGATTCAGACGGACACTTCGGGCGCTCGGCCCTTTGTCGATCAGAATGTCAATCCCATAATCCTCCATGGCGGAGTATAGATACTCCTCCACCACGTTGTTGATCCGGTGGACTTCATCGATAAACAGGACATCTCTTCCGCGAAGGTTGGTGAGGAGGCCGGCGAGGTCGGCGGCGCGCTCCAGCACGGGGCCGGACGTCTGCTTCAGGTTGACGTCCATCTCTTTGGAGATGATGTGAGCGAGGGTCGTCTTGCCGAGCCCGGGCGGGCCGAACAGCAGCACATGATCGAGAGCGTCTCCCCGATTTCGGGACGCCTCGATATAGAGTTTCAGGTTTTCTACCATATCGGACTGTCCCACAAATTCACTGAACGAGGTCGGCCGAAGGGTCTGATCGGCAACCAGATCCTCTTCCTGAGGGGCAGGGGCTGTTATGTGAGTGTCAGTCATAGAGGGAAGGGGTATTTACACCGTCACTTCGGCGTCGTTTGAGTACCAACACGCAACCTCAAATTTAATATGAGGTTGAAGCGATTGCAATTGAAGACTGTTCAGGAAGCAGGAATTGCGCTTCTCAGGCAATCGAGGCGGGAGGCTCGTTCCGAAGCGAAACGGTCAATCCCCTTCCTGATCCACTCAGCGGACAGGTGCGCTTCCTCCACAACTTCGTCAACGCTTCCTCCGCTTCGCCACTGATCGTCCCAGTCCGAAGACATAGAGTATTCCTTCACAACGGAGTTGGCGAGGATTGATTCACGGTACGATGCCGCTTGAAGCTGGAACAGCCCCCATGAGATAGCCGCCACAATCTTAACATTAGGGCCGTTCTGATTGATATCGCTCAGGATCTTCATGAGGTTCGAGGTACAGCTCGTCCCCCTGATAATCACTGTTCCTGCTCGATCAGTTGTATTATCAAAATCCCTGATGAGGTACGCTCCCTTCGCCGCATCCATGTGTGATGCCATTCCGAGGGACCGCCGATCAGGGATTTCGATAGGAGGTCTCGTCAAGTGGAGGGCAATCACCGGCACATCTGTACCGATGGCGGCGCCAAGTGCGGGCGCAACTTCATTGTGCTCCCACGGATGGAGGTTCAGAACATGCCCGTTGGGGAACAGTTGTGTCACACCGGGCGCAAAGATTCCGAAATGTGTCCGGGCGTCCTCGGCTGTCTCCGGGCCTGAGTGTCCCGCCACCCAGAGCAGTTTCCCCACCTTCAGTTCTGAATCTTGCGCAATCTGGCTAAAGAGCCTGATGGGCCCGTACTTGAGATATGAGAAAGAACCGTAAGTTGAACAGGCGCCGACGAAACCGTCGAAACTTTCGTAGGGCGTTTCGCTCAGATTGACGGTCGTCATGCCGACCAGTATCCCCGCATTCGCGAATTCGGTGATCGCCTGTGGTAGGATTGTTCCGCCGAGATTATTGTTTCGATCGAAGAAATCGAAGTCGGCGTTCCCGTTCCACCCTTTCCCGAAACCGGAAATATTGGTGGAGTCGGCGAGGTCGGCCGAGGCAGCGATCACCAGCGGACGGCCGTATTTGTCGCTGACATAACTGTTCAGCCATGAGCCGAATTTCGCAAGGGCGACACGGTTCGGCGCCTTGGCCCCAGGCGCAAGAAAGAGCTCCTCGGGATAGGATGAGTAGTCGCTGATGACAGGATCATCGAACGGGGTCGAGCTGTTGAGTCGACATGTTGAGATTGTTTCCGGAACCGAGTCCCCCAATTCAACAAGGCGATCAGCAAGGTAATCTACGAGCGACTGACTGTTCCTCATGACAGACATGACCGTCGCCATGTGAGTTTCGGCTTGTTCCCGAAGGGCTTCATCGCTGTCAGAGGCCGCTTCTCCGAAGCCGTCAAACTCAACTCCATATTTCTCGGAAAACTGCCGCTTCGTCTCCCAGAACAGTTCCGAGTGCCTCTTGTGGGGAGTGCCGTGACTCTTGTAATCGTAAACGCCGTAGCCCCGCCCTTTTCTGTTTTTCGTCCAGATCATCTTGGGGATATGCACGTCATCACTGTCGAAGAGGCGGTGATAGGCGGTCATGATTGCTTCCCAGTTTTCGCCATCTTCCGTCCCATCGACTTTCCAGCCGTACGGTTCAAACCAGTCTCGAGGTGTTCCGTGAACAACGTCGCTGTAAGGCCTCGAGTCGATGCCGTGATCATTCCAGTCGACAAAGTAGACGAGATTCCCAAGTCCGAGGCCGTACGCTGACTGTCTCGCCTCGTAGCTGGCGCCGGTGGTGAGACCGCCCTCACCTTCAAAGGCAAAAACTTTGACCTCGTCAGTTCCGGCAAGCTTGTGTGCCAGTGCCTCACCCACCGCCGGGGGAGAGCCGTGTCCAGAGGGGCCGGTGTTGAAT
>LUOC01000078.1 GCA_001626655.1 Fidelibacterota bacterium REDSEA-S14_B6
GTGATGCTGTAGTGGTTCCACTCTCCCGTCGGATTTGACGCATCGTGGGAAGCTGGCTCGGCGTCATAGACCGCCGCCGTCTTATGAATCCCATCTCCTGTATCATTGATCTGCACCTCGAAAGAGTGATGAATATATTCGTCACTTGTTACTATCTCTGGCACTCGAAGAAAAACACCTGAATTGGTCTTAGGCTCGGAACATTTATACTCGAGCTCCAGCACGAAATCCTTGTACTTCCGAACGCTGTACCAGAAGAGACCCATCCCGCCGTAAGAGCTGAGGACGCCTGTCTCTCTGTCCAGTTCGAAATGCCCCGGGCCGTAGTGGTTCCAGCCGTGCTTGGAGTAGACGCCGTCGTGCTCTTTCAGGATGCGCTCAAACCCTTTCTTTTCAGGATCGGAACCGCACGCCGTCAATGCAAGTGCCAATATGGGGATCAACAGTTTTTTCATTCGATTAACTCTCCTTTGGATTCCATTCGCCCCTCGCCACCGCGGGGATGAATGTGTCAAGATCGGGTGGCGGAAACGGAATCGTCTTATCCTGCTCGGCGCTCATATAGGCGGTCATGAGGAGCTCCGTTACGTTTACGCCGTCACTGAAATTTTCTTCCGGCCGTTTCCCCGCCAGGAACGACTGAACCATGTGACGGTTCTCGGCAGTGTAGCCGTAGGCGTCGGCCTCGTTGCTCACTACCGGCATTTCGCCAGACTCGGCATTCTGTTTCTCAACGAGGTCCTCCCCCTCCGACCCACCACCTTTTCGCCGTCCTGATTCACGTATTCAACAAGCGATCGGGCAAAGTCTTCCGCCGGCCGTTTCAGGTAATCTGTCTTGCCACCGCTGTTGTCCGACAGAATCTTGGCGTACTTTGGCCGCTGCCATTTCAGGCAGGCGGCGTAGGCGTTCACACTGACAGGAGTTAGCACATCTCTCCCTGCGCCGGGAGGGGTAAGCATGAACCGCGCCTCCTCAACCGAGTGGCACATCATATCGTTTAACACGCCGCCGCCCTGAAGCTCCCCTTCCCAAAACCACGGCATGTGGGGCCCGCTGTGCTCTTCTGCGGCGCGGGCGAGATAGGGCGGCCCGGTGGTGGAGGCACCCCTGGCCCAGACGATCTCCTTGCCTCGCGTCACCGATGGGGCAAAAACCTGATTCTCCAGGTATCCGTCTAAGAGGTTGGCCTGTTGAGCAAGTTCAAGCATCTTTTTCGCTTCGGCCACGTTCCGGCCCAGCGGCTTTTCACAGGCGACACCAACGAGCTCCCCCTTCCCCGCCTCGAGAGCGTGGACGATTTCCTCCATCACCTCCATCCGTGTGAAGTTGGGAGAGCACATCCAGAGGGCGTCGATGTTGGGATCGGCCACCATGTCAGTCGCTGAATCGAACACCTTGGCTTCGCCGATGCCGAGGTCCCGGGCCACTGTCGCCGTCGCTTCGGCGGACGCCGTGGTCTTAGAACAGACGCCGTGGACGTCTACGTCCCGCACGCCGATAAGGGACTGAATGTGGAAGCGGGAGATGAATCCGCCCCCGATAAAGCCGATCCCGAGCCGCTTGACCGCCATACTAAGATTCCCCTTCCTTCAGTTGTTCTCTGAACATCAACACAAAAAAGATGGCAGCTGCGAAACCGACGGCCGAAAGAGTGTACCAGAAGGGGGCATAGTTGAACACGCCCTCAACCGTGAATTTCTCCTGGAGAAAGCCCGACAGCCACCCGCCGATGACAGGGCCGCCGCCGAGTATGATGATTCCGAAAACGGTCTGAGCCGAATGCCGCACGTCCTCATCAGCGATCCTGTCCACATAGATGTAGGCGCCGGCGAAGAAGAAAGCGTAACAGATACCGTGGAGCGCCTGACTCACTACCATCACCCAGATGGGCAAGTCCACAGTGCCGAAGACAGCGTAGCGGGCGGCGTACGCAAGAACACCGAGAAAGATCACCTGCCGGAAGCCGAGCCGCTTCAGGAAGAATCCGAGATAGGCCATGGCCGCGATCTCAGCAAACTGCCCCACTGTCATTGCCGGGCCGATCTGGCTGTCCTTCAGCCCGATGGAAGAGAGGAACGGCCCCGTCTGCAGGAAATAGATCTGATGGATAATGCTGACGGCGAGACTGGCTACCACAAGAACGGTGAACGAAGAGTGACTGAACAATTGGAACGCCTTCTTGTAGGCCAGCTTTTCAACGGCGTCCCGCTTCGGCGGTGTGTGCGGAAGCATGAAACAGAACACGCCGTAAGTGACAGAAATGATGCCGGAAAAGATGAGGGCGTCGGCCAAGCGGCTCGTGACGTCCACCACCTCCGGTCCGACGATAAACGGCGGCATCATCTGAAGACTGAGGTCGGTCTGGAGCCAGATCATGGGGAAGGCCCAGCTTGCGGCGATCCAACCGATGGTGCCCCAGACACGAATCTTTGGGAAGTCGCTGTCGGGATCCTTCATATGGGCGAAGGTGATTGAGTTGGAGAGCGCCAGCGTCGGCATATAGACAACACTGTAAATGATGGAGAGAATCAGCCACGCCGAATAGGTGGTCTGGTAAGCGGTGATCCATTTCACGACGCCGCCGATGATCACCAGCGCCGCGAGAATCCGTTCCGTGCTAAAATAGCGGTCGGCGATCTGTCCGGCGATGAACGGCGCTGCCACGGCGCCGATGGAGCCGGCGAGGCCGAGGATCATCCCAATCTCCGAGCCGGAAAAGCCGAGGCCGCCTTCCGCCGTACTGGCGGAGAGGTATCTGGCCGTCACAGGCAGCCACGCCCCCCAGAGGGCATATTGCAGAAACATCATTGTCCCCAGACGGGTATTCTTGTTCATGGGCGAGTCTCCCTGCCTATTCTCTGCTAAGAGCTATACCAGTTTCCGCCGTTTTGCGTCCCACTCAATCCGGCGCCCTTTCAGGTACGACTCCGTCGCCATGTGGCACGCCACCGCTTCGTGAAGCGCTACGTCGATGTTGCACCTAGGCTGCGTGCCGTTCCGGATGGAGTCGAGCCAGTCCTTGATGTGGAGATGGGTGGGGTCAACGCGCTTCCCTTCGCGATAGGTGTAGACGAGCCCCTTGTTGGCGAAATACCTGGCGGTGGCGGACGTGATGCCGTCAATCTGTTTCGACCCCGGCGTGTAAGAGTAGATGGGGTACTGGGAATTGATTATGCCGTCTTGCAGTTTCTCTTTGTACCGCGTCGATTCCATGTCGGCCGTAACGATGAAGCCAGCCACCGAACCCTGATTGGACTGACCGCCGAGCTGCATGGTGGCGTCATGTCCCATGATCAGGTTTCCGCGGCTCTGGTTGCTCGAAAGGGTGGCGCTGTAGAGCAGGGTAAGGTCTTTCTCAGGATATTCGAATGTCGCCTGAAAAACATCGGGCACATCGCGGCCATCCTTGAAGAAGTAGATGCCGCCAGACGCGCTGGCAAACTTCGGGATGCCAAGATCAAGGATCTGGTTCATGGCGTCAAAGTCGTGGGAGAAGAGATCGCCCGACAGGCCGGTGCCGTAATCGAACCAGCACCGCCAACGGAAGAACCTCGCCAGCGCTTCATCGCCGAACTTCACCTTGTTCGGAGACGGCTCCTGGAAAGTGTCCCAGTCGAGGTTGTCCCTGTTCGCCTTTGGATGGATATCCCACACCCAGGCGCCCCAGGGGGAGTTGCGGTTGGTGGTCACCTCCACAAGGTTCACAGGGCCCAAAAGCCCCTGCTCGACAATCTGCCGCGCCTTCTCGTTCGCCTCCACCTGCCTGTTCTGATGCCCCAACTGGAAGGTGATGCCTGTCTCCTTCACCGCATCGTAGAGGTCGATGGCTTCATCGAAAGTGCGCGTAAGTCCCTTCTCGCAGTAAACGTGCTTGCCGGCCCGCGCCGCATCGATGGCAATCCGCGAGTGCCAGTGGTCGGGGGTGCCGATAATGACTGCATCAATGCTCTCATCTTCAAGAAGCTCGGTATGGTGGCGGTACTTCTTGGCCCCCTCCATCGGCTTGCCGCCGGGACGGATATCATTTTCCGAAGCAGCAAGGCCAATCTCCGCCCGCACATCAAACAGATCGCAGACGCCCGTCAGCGAAACATTGAGGTCTTCCTGAGACATGAATGTTTCAAACCCTTTGTCGAGCTTATTCTTTTGGGCATTCTCCGCGGCAGTCGTCGTCCATTCGGTCGGACAGGAGGTTTTTCCTCTTCATCTCATCGATGCGGAGCTTTTTCCACAGATTGTAGAAGAAGACGCCCACCACCGGAATGGTGGCGAGGCCTTTCAGCACTTCTCGGCGCTCAGGGTTCATGCCGTTTGTCGGCTTCGTTTCTGTAACGTTCTCTTTCGCTGATTCACTCATAATGGCCCTCCCGGTTACTTCTCGCTCTTCGGTAAGAGAAACTTATCAATTCCGATAATCCCACCGCTTGGGAAACAGGCGACCACGAAAAGGGCGGCCGCTTCGATCAAGTTTTTGTTCACTACAATATAGCTCCCCTCCGTCGGCACTGAATAATCGTATCCGACAAAGGGCGGCATGAAGAGGTAGTACAGAAGGACAAGTGTCATCCCCGTGTAAGCCGCCGGCCGCTCCACAAGCCCGACAGTGAGGGCAAGGCCGACGAGTGTGAGCCCCCACATGTTGATGTTGTCCACCGCTGTAAGGAGTGTGGGGTTCGCCACAATGGTTGTGGCGAGGCCGGAAAAGATCCATTTTGATTCAAGAAGATAAGCCGCCGACGACCAGTAGGGGTTCAGCAGTTTGGCGATCCCTTCGTAAAGAAAGTGCCACCCTATCAGGACTCGCATAATCACCAGCCCGGTCAACTGACACCGGTTGTAACTGACATCAGCAGTGGGAGCGCAACACTTAAGAAGATTTTTCATACTATTACCTTCTATTGTTATTACGGGAAATTCCGAATCAGAGTATAACTCACTTATAAGAGAGTTTCAATGACTCAATCATGCTCGATTTTCAGAATCGGTGAGTATAGTTCAGCTTCAGTGAACTGACCCTCGACAGCGTCTCAAATTCTCTCTCCAGCAGGTTGTCACCAAGATTCTTCCAGTTGTGCGTGTAAACGAGATACAGATCACTCCCGGGCCGGATGGTGTGGTGGAGTTTTGAAAAAAGCCCCAGCAGGTTGGAAACGTCATCATATTGAATATTGCTATAGAAAGCCGTCCTAGGTGTTGGATAGATGCCCAGTGTCAAGCGATAGAGATTCGTGTCGAAACCGCCTTCTGAAAGCATGACAGAGTTATGCTCAAAATCGGCCTGAACCGTAAAACCGGGAAATGGCTTAACTGAAAGTTCTCCTTCCGCCGTCTGCTTTTTTCCTGTCCAGAATTCACCAGAAGAAAAGGAAAGCTCCGCAGCAACCATTCTCCTTTCCGACGTCTCTCCGGAAATCTTGTAACTGTTTGTTACATAGTTTCCCACCGTAATGGTATTACCCTCCACGATTTCGAAATCATGATCTAGGAACTCCTTTAGATTAACCACTTCGCCAGAAAGACGATCGGCACTCTCAAAATTCAGTTCGAACAGTGTCACCTTTGTCTGTCGTTTCAGCAGTCGGTTCCACATGTCTGTCATATACTCAAACTCAACTCCGAATTCCATCTGCCGCACAAGTTCCCAACTTTCCGGTCGAGGGCGGTAGTTGACAGTCGGCTGTACACGTTTGAAACCATTCCTCGGATTGAAGCCGACAGCTGGATCAAACTCTTCGCCAAATTCTCGGTAGGAAATGTGAGCCTGCCACAAATCGTTGGGATAGTTGAGTCGCAGCCCGCGCGTCGATAAGTCATTTATGGAGGCGTCGGAATTTCCTTTCGGTGACGTATGCCCCACAAAGAATGCTTGAAAAGCTAGGTTCTTGTCACCTCTGAATTTTGATGTGGTGAGGTCAAGATCGACACCAATTAGATCTTGATCCTCATAAAGGGAGTCCGCAACCGTTGAGCGCCCAGTATAAACAAATCCGAGATAGGACTCACTAAAGAGTGATTTTTTTACACGAGCGACGTTAAAGTTCTCCTTTGGCACAGAACCGACGCTCTCCGTTTGGGCACTAATCATGCCAATCTCATAATCACCAATCTGTCCTGTGAGCCTACCACCATAAGCAATTGGAATCTGGCTCCCCTCGGAGATACCAATCCTTCTGCTGAAAAAGGGGCTAACTCCGCTCCTACTGGCAAAGCTGTACACGCCGGCTCCTTCCAGAAAAAAATCCCGCTTCTCCCGGAATCTCAAAGGGAAACGGGTCAGGTTGACACGTCGATCATCCACTTCAGCCTCGGCAAAATCGGTGTTGTAGGTAAATGAACCGCGAAGTCCGGAAGTGATATTGAAAGAGAGATCGAAGCCGGCATCGCTGAGGTTTTCGGGAACGCCGTTGGAGCTCTGCTGCCGCTTCACAATACCGTAAGGTGTCACCTCAAAACCTTTACTGTGCACAATATCCCGGAGTCCCCATACCCTACCGGCGTGGACCGGCTCTGTCAAGTTTTGGTTCCTTCTGAAACCCGTCCAGCGGGCATCCTCATTTTTCCTGCGAATTGTCCGTTGAAAGTTAATGCCCCAAGTGTCGAGCTCAGGGTCGAAATTGAGCGTCCTGAATGGGATCTCGATCTCTGCTGACCATCCTTCTTCAGTGATCTGAACTCTCGCATCCCAGATGCCGTCCCACGACTTGTTTACATTCCAGTGGCCGCCGGCGCCTAAGATGCCGTCTCCCATCAATCCCACCGGATTGACTTCAAAGAAGTAACCGGTCCTCCCATCAAGAAACGTATCGAGAATCCACATAAAGCGATCATCTGTCCTGAGGCTAGCATCCCTCCGCTTCTGGTAGGCGAGAATACCCGATGGATCGCTGTCGAAAAGTCTGGCACCGATGTATAGGTTGTCATTGTTGTAAAGAATATACACTTCGGTCAATTCTGTACTTGGCTCTCCTTCTTTGGGATCTTCCTGGATAAAATCAGTGGCAGGTTCCACAAACGCCCACACCGTCTCATCGAGAATACCATCCAACTCTATTTGCTCATTGCCAATGTTTTTCGCCTCAACCGTTCGTGATCCTGCAGAAATCGCGGTTTGAGCCGCTCCGAGAGACATTAGTAGGCATAATGCCACAAGAGTGATATGTTGTTTTTGAATCATCCTTAACCTGAAAATAGTGTTTAAGTTACTCCCAGCGGCACTTAATCAAAACAGTGGATAACGGTTGAGATTGTCAGTTGTTTCAGGCTGTCGTATGATTGCGGCTTGAATTGTGGCAATTTTCAACTCTAAAAGACGGAGTCAATTATGCTTCACAAAAAATTAATTACTCTCCTGTTTTACCTGATGCTTTCTACTTTGATGGCTGATAAACCTTACGAGCTGACAGTAGCGAAAATTATGCAGGATCCCAAGTGGATCGGCATCTCTCCCTCGAATATTCACTGGTCTGAAGACGGCAAGTGGATCTATTTCAATTGGAATCCTGACGGCGCTGAAAGCGATTCGCTTTACAAAGTGTCGCCGAAAGGGGGAGATCCGAAGAAGGTGTCGCCGAAGGAGCGCCTTGCCCTCCCCGCCCGGTACGGCGATTACACAAAGAACTTTATGAAAAAAGTGTATGCCAAGAACGGTGATATCTTCATTCTGGACATCAAGAGCGGGAATACAAAGCAGGTGACCAATACCGTTGGCAGAGAGTCTTCTCCTCGCTTTTCGGGCGATGAGAAGAGCATCACTTACATCGCTGACGGCAATCTGTATCGGTGGGAATTGGCGACTGGAATAACCGTTCAGTTAACCGACTTTCGAAAGAATGACGCCAAAGATGGAGATGAGCCGAAGACCGCCCATGAAAAGTGGCTAAATCAGGAAGAGTTGAAACTTATCACGATTCTCGATGAGAGACGGACAAAGCAAGAGAAAAGGGAGGAGATTCAGGAAAATGAAGAGCCTGAAAGGCCCCTCATAATAATTCATGGGGATAAGAAGGTCCAGAATATTCAAGCTAGTCCCGATGGGGAATTTGTCACATTTCGCCTCTATAAAGCGAATAAGGATGTGGAACGTACTATCGTCCCCAGTTACGTAACTGAGTCCGGCTTTACTACGAACCTGAACGCCCGGGATAAGGTGGGCCGCCCAGATGGTGAATATGAATTTGGCATCTACAGCATCGATACCGATACCGTCATCTATGTCTATACAGATTCTCTACCAAGCATCTTCGATTCTCCTGAGTTTACCGATACTAAAGATGATGAAGAATGGAGCAAGAGAGAGGTTAATTTTATAGGCCCTATCTGGTCTGAGGATGGAAAACTTGCGGCGTTGATTCTTCAATCCCTCGACAATAAAGATCGCTGGATTGTGAAACTCGAACCATCCACTGCAGAGATTAAACTTCTGGACCACCAGCAAGACGAAGCGTGGATAGGGGGGCCCGGGATTCGGCGCTGGCGTGGAGCCGTGAGTACCGGTTGGACACCTGACAACAATAGGTTTTGGTTCCAATCTGAGGAGACAGGTTATTCCCACCTGTACACTGTAGAGGGGGTAACCGGTGAGAAAAAACAGCTGACCCATGGCAATTTCGAGGTGAGGGATGTGAGAATATCTCGCGATAAGAAATGGTGGTACTTCCGCTCCAATGAAGTCCATCCGGGAGAGCTTCACCTCTATCGAATGCCCGTGGCCGGCGGGAAGCGGGAGCGAATCACCTCCATGACGGGCAACAATGAGGTTGCCCTTTCTCCTGATGAGAAAACAGTTGCCGTCCGCCACTCATACAGCAATCGCCCTTGGGATCTGTTTATTATGAAGAATCGTCCCGGAGGCAAAGCCACTCGACTTACAGAATCACAGACCGATGAATGGAGCTCCTATCCATGGCGCGATCCCGAAATCATTACTTTCCAAGCGGAGGATGGAGCTAAAGTATATGCACGGCTTTACCGCCCGGAGAATCCAAGCGAGGGCGGCCCTGCCGTCATCTTTGTCCATGGAGCTGGCTATCTCCAGAATGTCCACAAATGGTGGAGCAGTTACTTCCGTGAATACATGTTCCACAACCTTCTGGCAGACAATGGTTATACTGTCCTCGATATTGATTACCGCGGTAGTGCTGGCTACGGCCGAGATTGGCGAACCGCCATTTATAGACATATGGGTGGAAAAGACTTGAGTGATCAAGTCGATGGCGCCCGGCTGCTAGTGAATAAGTACAACGTCGATTCAAAACGGATTGGAATTTATGGCGGATCCTATGGCGGATTTATCACTCTCATGGCGATGTTCAAGGAGCCGGGCGTATTCGCCGCTGGCGGTTCTCTTCGGCCGGTCACCGACTGGGCTCACTACAATCATCCTTACACATCCAACATCCTCAATATTCCTCAGGCCGATAGCCTCGCCTATGTACGAAGCTCGCCAATCTATCATGCCGAAGGGCTGACGGGAGCGCTCCTGATCTGCGTTGGCATGATAGATACAAACGTCCACTTTCAAGATGTGGTGAGGCTCTCACAAAGGCTGATAGAGTTAGGCAAAGAAAACTGGGAAGTTGCCATCTATCCCCTTGAAGGGCACGGATTCCGAGAGACCAGCAGCTGGACCGATGAATACAGGAGAATTTTTGGACTGTTTGAAACCCATCTCAAATAATAGTCCAATATCATAGTTTTTCGATTCTTGCACCTAAATTGCGGATGAAGAAATGATGATCATTCGAATAATTAGATTGGTTTTAGTGGCATCTTTAACCCTATCAACTGGCTTTGCACAAACAAGTGGGGGGATTCTTTCCTCCCTGAAGATTTATGGCGGTATCGGCATACATGAGATGGGCACAGCTGAACATTTTCTGACAGTCTTTAGTGATAACGGTTTCGCTAGCTCAAAAACCATGCCTCATCCCATCTATGGTGAGGAAACAAGGACTTACCCTTACCACGGACGATTGGCAAAAGAAAACGTTTTCATCCAGTTAGAACTGGAACTGGGACTTCCGTTTGTAGCTGGGGCAGGTATTCAAGGCGATAAGTACGGAACCATATTCGGCAGGACGCCAGCGGATGAGTTTGTTACCTTGGACTACCTCATACGATCCCGATATATCTATGGAGGATTAGTGCAACCACTTGGCCGGGCCTTTACGATGGATTCTAATGGGTGGGATCGATTATACTCTCTCCCAACTTGTTTCTATCGGTTTCATGGCACGACACAACGCTGTAGCTGATTGGAAAGTCACCGACATAGAATGGACATTCCATGGGAATCAATTAAGTCTTGTCTCTAACGATATGCCCACTGCCCAAACGGATATTAATTTTACATTAAGACTTTCTATTTTCTGATCATCCCTTAGAATCGCTTTATGAATCATCCCTTGCTCGTAGTCGCTATGCTAGCGTTGAACATAGCTTTATCTGAGTGGCTTGTTCGAAACAGCTTTTTTCGCCATCTCGGTACGGCACTTTTAGTCATTCTGATCACAGCCGTGGAGGCCAACCTCGGGATCATCCCATCCGCATCCGACGAATTTCCACTTTACAGCACGGTTTTCCAATACATCGCTCCTATATCTATCTTCTATCTTTTGCTGGGAGTCAGTTTTCGTTCCCTCCGATTGGCGGGGGGTCCCATGATCGCTGTTTTTTCTATCGGTGCCTTTGGAACAATGGTAGGCGTTGCTGCTGCCAGTTTCATCGTTGACCTTCCGGGTAAGATTGAACTGGCACCAGCGCTTGGCGGTATGTTCACAGGAACATACATAGGTGGAAGTATAAACTTCAACGCCGTTGCACTGGCCCTAAACGTGGTTAAAGAAGGGACACTATATGCCGGATCCGTAGCAGTGGACAATATCCTGACGGCAATCTGGATGATAACCACTATTGCAATTCCCAAAATGATGCTTAGGAAGAAGAAATCACCGGTGGTAAACATAGATAGCGGTTGGAGTGATGAGCAGGATTCTGAAGTGTTGAACCCTTTCGGGATGGCTCTGCTGATTGTGCTTGCGCCAGCGGTTCTTTGGGTCAGTGATAGTTTGGCCGCAATTATCTCTCTACCAAGTATTCTCATCGTAACAACAATCGCTCTTGTGCTGGCCCAATTCCCCGTAATTCAACAGATCAGCGGTAGCAAAATCCTTGGACTGATGGGTGTCTATTTCTTTCTGGCGGTAATTGGCGCCTACTGTGAGGTAGCAGCCATGGGGCAGATTGGTGAGCTCGCTATTGTTCTGCTAAGCTTTGCTGCGATAATCGTGGTTATTCACGGGACCATAACCTTTTCTCTAGGCGTCTGGCTGTTCAAAGATTGGGAACTTGCGGCAGTCGCTTCCCAGGCTAACGTGGGAGGGTCTACTTCTGCCTTGGCTCTGGCCAAGAGTTTGGCGCGTCAGGATCTCATCCTCCCGGGGATTCTGGTCGGAGCACTGGGTAATGGAATTGGGACATATTTGGGATTTATCGTTTTCTATCTTTTAGGAGGTGGCTGAGGGGAGCGTTTGACCTTAGGGCTTATCTGGTATAGATTTGCTTGATTCATCATAAAGGAGTTGTGAGATGAAAAAATTTGTAATCTTCTTTTTGTCTGTCCTTATCACAACAACAAGTGTTCACGCAGGGAGCGGTGGAAAATTCACTTTAGGTGAATTCTTCGAATTGGAGTATGCATCCGATCCTCAAATCTCTCCCGATGGTGGGCGTGTCATATACGTTCGGAATTTTGCTGATATTATGACAGACCGACGTTATTCTAATCTATGGATTGTCGATGTTGATGGAAAAAACCATCGCTCTCTTACCACGGGACATAGAAACGACCGTTCCCCGCGGTGGTCGCCAGACGGTTCGAAACTGATTTATGTTTCAAACAAGGAGGGCTCTTCAGAGATCTATATGCGGTGGATGGACAGCGGGCAGACTGCGCGCCTCACAAATGTCAGATATTCACCGAGCGGAATCAGTTGGTCTTCTGATGGGAAGATGATCGCTTTCAACATGTTTGTGAAAAAGGAACCTTCCTCACCAGCCGAGATGCCGGACAAACCGGCCGGGGCCAAATGGGCCGATCCTCCGAAAGTAATCGACAAAATGATCTACCGCGCTGACGGCTCAGGATACCGTGAAAACGGCTACAGCCACATATTCACCCTTCCGGCGGAAGGGGGAACCCCACGCCAGCTCACCAGCGGCGATTACCATCATGGCGGCTCGGTAGAATGGACTGCCGACGGTTCGGCCCTCATCTTCTCCGCGAACCGCAGAGATGACTGGGAGTACGAAGGGAGAGATTCGGAAGTGTACGAGATTTCTGCTAAAGACGGTTCCCTCCGACAGATTACAAAAAGGAAGGGGCCGGACAGTTCTCCGGCGCTCTCCCCCAACGGCAATACCGTGGCTTACACCGGCTATGATGACCGATACCAGGGGTATCAGGTTTCACACCTCTATACAATCAGCCGGAAAGGAACAGGCACAAAAAGAATCACTGGATCTCTCGACCGCTCCGTGGGGAATATCACTTGGAGCAAGGACGGGAAGGGGCTCTATGCCGGCTACAGCGACAAGGGAAACGGCAAGATCGCCTACATCCCTCTGAAAGGAAAAGTGCGAGTGATCGCCGGTGATGTGGGCGGCACCTCCATCGGGAGGCCCTACTCCAGCGGTTCTTTCACTGTTTCGGATAACGGAACCATCGCTTTCACCGTCACATCTCCCGGCCGCCCCGCCGATGTGGCCGTTGTCTCCGCGAAGGGAGGAAAGCCGAAAAAAATCACTTCTCTCAATGAGGACCTCTTTGGCCACAAGGAGTTGGCTCAAGTGGAGGAGATCTGGTACAAGTCGTCCCACGACGAACGTGATATCCATGGGTGGATTGCAAAACCGCCGGGCTTCGACCCTAAGAAAAAATATCCCCTGATTCTGGAGATTCATGGCGGACCCTTCGCCAATTACGGGGATCGGTTTTCAGCGGAGATTCAGGCTTTCGCAGCCGCCGGCTATGTTGTTCTCTATACCAACCCTCGGGGAAGCACAAGCTACGGCGAAGAGTTCGGAAACCTTATCCATCACGCCTATCCCGGCGACGATTTCTTTGACCTCATGTCGGGAGTCGACGCCACTATAGACAAAGGATATATCGATGAAAATAATCTTTTCGTAACTGGTGGCAGCGGTGGTGGAGTACTGACCGCATGGCTGGTTGGGAGGAGTGACCGTTTCACAGCAGCCGTTTCACAAAAACCAGTTATCAACTGGTACAGCTTTGTTCTTACAGCAGACATGTACGGGATATTCACAAAGTACTGGTTTCCGGGATTTCCTTGGGAGATGCCAGACCATTACCACAAGCGGTCGCCTTTGTCTCTAGTGGGAAATGTTTCCACCCCCACCATGCTTCTCACAGGAGAGGCTGATTACAGGACGCCCATGTCTGAGTCCGAACAGTACTATCAGGCGCTAAAGCTCAGGAAGATCGATACCAAGCTTGTCCGTATTCCGGGTGCCTCTCACGGCATCTACCGACGTCCCAGCCAGCACATTGCGAAGGTGGCGGAAATCCTTGAATGGTTTGAAAAGTATCAAAAAAAATAAATGCTATTGCACAAACAATAGCCGGAACGTGGAAAAAGCGTGATCTCAATCACATCAACACATGGCCATACAGATTAACTTACCTAGTTGAGGCTACCGTGCCGTGACTGCGTTTCCCGGCATCCCGATTCTTCAGCCCGACCTTATGCTTCGCCTGGCCGATCGTAACGGACCAAGCTCTCGGCAATCCCCCCGATGAAACTGAAGCAACTCATTCTTCTCTTCCTCTCGCCATTTTTACTAACGACCCCCACATTCTCTAAGAACAGCGATCCTTGTATTCAGGCACAGCTGGATGTTATCGATTCGGTCTGGCGTCCAGGCTGGTGGATTGGTGGGTTCTTCGGAAACCATGTCGTCCCGTATGGAGGCATCGCCATGGCCTATTTCTACTCACCGACCCCAAAGTTTCTTCCGTACAGTAATTCTGAAGCGCGGGAACGATATCTAAATTGTTATCAGAGAACCAGAAAAAGAATTCAGATAGAAAATCAGAGCGCCGGTTTAATCGGCCTAATGTTTTCATACGCAATTCTGAGATATGCCATGAATATGATATGGGAAACGCCCGAAAAGGGTGATGCTCCCTTCTTCCTGCCTGTAGAAAGATCCGGGTTGTATTATATCGGTGGGCTAGCACTCTCAATTACCGCCTTTCGATCACTTGATCCAGAATTGGGAGAGCCGATCGTTAATATGTACAGGAAAATACCGATGAAGGAGCTTTGCAACATGTACGGCAACATCAAGATTGTGTCAAGTGGGGAAGACTACAGAGTGAGAATTATTAATCACGGCGAAGTGGCGGATCTCAGTGTCAGGTTCACTTCCGAGGAGTTGGCCAATCGGCCGGGAAGGTGGAGTACAGTTGAAGAAAATCAGGATTTCTCCATTCGGTTTGTTCAAAGGGGAGAAGATTTCACCATCCGCGAGGTTGATGAGGGCGAGGGGTGCAACGACAGATAACTCACGAGAAAAGTCTTGACATACCCCTCATGCGGTCAGTAAACTTTAACGAGATGTTCAAGAAACTCCTTCTGTTCCCCACCTTCGCGCTCATGCTCCTGTCAATTCAGGCGTGTTACACTCAGCTGGCGTGGTTTCATCCGCCGGAGCCGAATGAAGATCAGTCCACCTTCTCCGAGTACGATCCTTACGGCTTGGAAGGTCTGGAGCGGGCATCAGACTTCGAACCAAACCCCCGGTCTCTGTACCGTGGCCTACGACACTACGGCTATGATCCATCGTTCTGGTCTTACTATGGTGATTATGGATCGCCCTTCGGTTACTATTCTCCATATAGCCCCTATGGAGGGAGTCGGTGGATGTCGCCCTACGGCTACACCTATTATCCATATGATGTACCGGGATACGGCTACGGCCTGACAACTCCGGTCATCGGCAATGGTACGACGCAGACTCCGAGGAACTGGGGTCGGGGCGGTACCGGTGAAACCTCTTCAAACCTCATTGTCAGGCGAGAGCTGTCTCTGGCTGATGTTACTGCACAACCGATCAGGAAGCAGCCCCCCATTCCGAAACGGAGCTTCCTGATGTCGGAGTCACAGAGACGCTGGGATGTCTCCAACAGCAACTATGAT
Organism: Fidelibacterota bacterium REDSEA-S14_B6; assembly: GCA_001626655.1. Taxonomy (GTDB): domain Bacteria; phylum Fidelibacterota; class Marinisomatia; order Marinisomatales; family S15-B10; genus S15-B10. Next base: position 15,225 of record LUOC01000078.1, read on the forward strand.
AAACCATCATACCGGGGAAACAGCTCTTCCTCCACTTGGTCAAGGGGAAGTTCTTACCCTTCCGGCAGATCCATCAGCAGCGGCAGTTCATCTGGAAGCTCTTCTTCGAGATCGAGTTCTTCCTCAGGCCGGGTAACTCGCCGGCGGTAAGCTCCCTACTCCCTTCCCAGAAGAAGCATTGAGCAACTGGACGAATAAATGTCTGGTTGCTTCCACAGCTATCACCATTTTAGTTGGCCCCTTGATAGGTCAGACTGCCGCCGATGCCGTTCGGATCAGCAGCAATGAAACAGGCTTTGGTGCACGGGCGCTGGCTATGGGCAGCGCCTACACAGCAATCGCCAACGATTTTTCGGCAATCTACTGGAACCCTGCCGGATTGGCCACCATCCCCGTCGGCGGCATGTTTGCAGAGGGACTCGGGAATACGTTAACGAACAACATTACGTACCTCGGCGCCTCCAACAACGTTACTGATCAGAACAAGCGTCTCGGCGCCATCGGCTTGGTCACGGCCCTCCCCACCGTTCGAGGAAGTTTTGTCATCGGCGTCGGGATCAACAAGCTCGCTTCCTATGACAATTACCTCGACTTTTCCGGTTTCAGCTCTGTGGATAATGGTCTCGAGTTTACGTTTGAGGAAGACGGTCAACATGTTTTGTATCCGTTCAACTCCAATGTTTTGCGCTCCGAGGAGGTGAGGAGTATCGGCGGCGTCGATCAAATCTCTCTCGGTATAGGGGTAGCCATGTCGCCCCGAACCGTTGCGGGGCTCTCAGTCTCTACTGTAGGGGCTCGCGAAGAATACAGGTTTATTTTTGGCCAGACTGATTCCGAGAACAGGTACACTGCCTTCCCTGCCGATTTTCACAGATATCTCGTTACACAGGACCTTTCACTCGAAGGGACAGCCACCAGAATCCGCGGCGGCATCATGTCGGCCATTTCGCCGAAACTGAAAATCGGCGCGACGGTCGCTCTCCCATCAACATTCGAGATTACGGAGCAACACTACCTCGAGGAGGAGCTCACTTTCGATGATGAATCAACCACTGACTCCACGATAGCAGGCTACTGGGAATATCGAGTAAGAACCCCTCTGTCGATGGATGTTGGAGCCGCATTCACCGGCCCAGCTCTCACCATTTCAGCGACGGCACGCCTCAAGGACTGGGCAAGCACTCAGTTTGATCTGAAGGACCTCCCGGCGTCAACGCCCCTGCGCGAAGAGTTGGAGGCCGAAAACAGAATCCTCTCCTCCGACTACAGGACAACCGTCGAACTGCGTTCCGGTGCTGAATATGTCCTGAGAGTTCGGGGAATGGCTTTCAGTTTTCGCGGCGGTTACACTCTCATCCCCTCTCCTCTCCGCATTCCCGACGAGGACAGGAACTATTTCACCGGTGGAATTGCAATTTCCCCCACACAACAGTTTATTATTAACTTATCTTATCTGACAACCATGTGGGAAAGAAGCTCATCGGATCAGTATACTCCGTCAGGGACAGTCGAGAGTCTGACGAAAGCGACTATTGTCGTGAATGCTAGACTTCGCTTCTAATGATGATATGTGTTAATATTATGTGTATTATAAACACAACCGGTGAACTCGAACGATTTTCTCCCGCACAACCAACGAGAAGGGGTTATGATCAATAGACATAGAATGTTTCTCTTTTTATTCACGTTTTCTGTATTGCTCACAGCCAGTGGGGGTGCGGATGACCGAAGAATTCAGAAAGCGGTGAAAAAGCATACCGCCGCTATTCTTGAACTTCGCCATCAGATTCACCAGTATCCCGAGCTGGGGAACAGGGAGTTCAAAACGGCCGAGCTTGTGGCCAATCACCTCAGGTCCCTCGGGATGGAGGTGCAGACCGGCGTGGCCCATACTGGAGTGATCGGTCTTCTGAAGGGCGGTAAGTCGGGGCCCGTCGTGGCTGTCAGGGCCGACATGGATGCCCTCCCTGTTACCGAGGATACTGATCTCCCCTTCAAGTCTACCGTCCGCACGACTTACCTCGGGAACGATGTGGGCGTTATGCATGCGTGCGGCCACGATATTCATACGTCGGTCCAGCTGGGCGTCGCTTCTGTCCTCACCTCCATGAAGAAAGATATCCCGGGAACCGTCAAGTTCATTTTCCAGCCGGCTGAAGAGGGTGCGCCTCCCGGTGAGGAGGGCGGGGCTGATCTTATGGTTCGGGAGAACACCATGGAGGATCCCAGACCGGTGGCTGTCTTTGGCCTCCACGCTCTGGCGAGCATGGAAGTAGGAACCATCGGCTACACC
>LUOC01000079.1 GCA_001626655.1 Fidelibacterota bacterium REDSEA-S14_B6
GATTGGCCACCGCTTCTCCGGAAATGAGGGGACATACTGCTGGACGGGCGCATCGAGGTCTAAGAGACCTCTCTCGTAAAGGATGGCCGCGCCTGCGGCACTCACCGTCTTTGAGACGGAACCGATCCTCATCATCGTCTCCGCGGTCACACGCTCCCGATTCCGTCGGTCGGCAAAACCGAACCCTTCAGACCAGACGATCCTCCCGTTGTCAGCCACGGTGATGGAGAGTCCGGGGATTCGGTGCTCACGCATGAACTTCCTCACACTCTTTGACGCATCCTCCACCGCCGCCGGCTGGCTCCACGAGAGCGACGGAACAAACATGACCATCACTATGAAAACTTTTTTCACTGTTTCACCTCTCTCTCACGCCACGTCGTGATAATCTTTCCGGGAAGGGCTCCGTTCGGTTCACTCTTCTCAACCACCATCTCACCGCCCACCATCACATATTCGATCCCTTCAGGATACTGATGCGGTTCGAAGAAGGTGGCCTTGTCTCGGACGGTGTTCAGGTCCATGATCACAAGATCGGCCACGTTTCCTTCCCTAACAACGCCGCGACGCTTCAGACCGAGTACTTGTGCCGGCAGAGAAGTCATGGAGCGGATGGCGTCGAGAACGGTGAGGGCGTCCTTCTCCATGGCATATTTCCTGATCTTCCGCGGAAATGTGCCGTAGAACCGCGCGTGGACGAAGCCGTCCTCAGGAAGGGCCAGACCACCGTCGGAAGCTGTCATCATCCACGGCTGTGAGGCGTAAGTTTCCACATCCACTTCCGACATGGAAAAGCCTCTAAGCCGGCCGCCACCGCGACGATCCTTCTTACCCTCCAAAGCGATCTGTATGGCCGTTTCAACAGAGCTCTTTTCCATTTCCCGCCTAAGTTCCGTGAGCGTTTTCCCCACGTACCGCCGTTTGGGATGATCCATCACAATAATGTTCTCAGGGCCTCCCCGCCGCGTAATCTCGAAGGCGACGTCGGCTCTCAACAGAGCTGCGCTGTCGGCATGAGCGAGAATCTTTTTCAACGCTTTTCTCTGATCGTCTCCTTCGACCCATCGGGGGATGAGTGTTGTGTTGCCGTCACTCCCGGACGTGTTGTAAGGATACTGATCGGCCCAGATGTTGACGCCACGATCCCGCGCCCGCTGAATGAGGTTCACCGCGGCGGCTGATGCGCCCCAGAAATCGGCACCCCTCGCTTTGATGTGGGTGCAGACGCAGGTGACGCCCGTCGCTTCGGCAATTCGGATGGTCTCGTTAACCGATTCCAGAATGCCCGCCTGCCCTTTTGGCTCCGGTGAACTGGGGAACCACCACATGGGCCCTTCCCCCGACCCCCTCTCATGTTCCACAAAGACGCCGTCGTACTCTTTCAGGGCGCCCACAACTTGGATCATTTCATCTGTATTGCTCCACCGGCCGGGGACGTACTCAAGTCCCGCCGACATGCCGGAAGCACCTTCTGCCATGCCCCGCCTCAACAGCCGTTTCATCTCCTCGATTTCCGCCGCGGTGGCGTTGCGTCTAAAGTCATCCCCCATGGCGAGGAACCGGATGGATCCGTGTCCGACGAGGAGAATAATGTTTGGTCCGAAGCCCCCTTCTTCAAGTATGGAAATCTGATTCGCAATGGGCCATCCGCTCCTGCCGTCCTGATTCGTCACCAGTGTGGTGACACCCTGCGCCACCATGTTTTTACCGGGACGGAGTTTCGCTTCTCGCCTTCCGTCCATCTCCGCAACTCTCAGCCTTTCATCGGGGAAGGACCGGAAGCTGTCGTAGGCGTGGGAGTGAATGTCGATGAATCCGGGGGTGATGGTGAGACCGGTAACGTCGATCGTCTCAGTCGCCTTCGGCGTCGCTCCCGCTCGTCCGACATAGACAATCTTTCCGCCCCTGATCCCCACGTCGCCGTAGAACCATGGATTCCCTGTCCCATCAATAATCCTGCCGTTCGTGAGAAGTACGTCTAACTTCTCAGCACCTGAAACGGAGGATGCGGCAACAGCCAGTGAAAGAAGAAAAAACTTAAGATTCATTGGTCTCACCCTTTTGCAGAAGTTAAGAAACGCCGAGCCTTTCTCCGTAACGATTCCTGTCGCTCGGAAACCGACCCTCGCCTTAAACCGAGTCTGTTTAAATTAACCGACAATCTGTCCGGCGTCGGCGTCTCCACCTTTAACCTCCCGGCCGGGAAAGGGTACACCTTTATGCACACCCACGAGGAGCAGGAAGAGGTCTACATAATTCTCTCGGGGAAGGGAATAATTCAGATTGAAGATGAAGCCATTGAACTGGCGTCCGGAGATTTTGTCCGTGTCTCCCCTTCTGCTCGGCGGGCCATTAAGGCTGACGACGCATCGAGCATGGGCGGAATCGTGGTGGGCGGCGTCGCCAAGAGCGGGTATCCTCGGTACAGGGGGTCGAAAACGCTCATCGATGACGGCGTCCCCGACTGGGACAATCTACCGCCGTGGTGCGCTGGCAACGAAAAGATTGCCAAGATTAATGAACGACTGAAGGCTGAGCGTCAAGCAATCAAGGCAGCGGGATAGTTGAGCGGACAGACGCCCAAAGTAAACTCGAAAGAGGTGGGCCTTGAGATCGGGCTCCTCCTCGCCCGGTTCTTCGTCAACTCGGAGGACCTCCATTTCGGCTACTGGCCTGACGGCTCTCCCACCGGTTTCCTCACCTTTCCTGAAGCGCAGGAGAGGCACTCGAACCTCATATTCGAAAACATCCCCGAGGGGACAAAAACGCTGCTTGACGTCGGCGCTGGATCGGGAAACCTTGCGAAAAAACTGTCCGACCGTGGCTACCGTGTCGACTGCGTCTCCCCCAGCTCCTTCCTGTCGGACGCCATTGAGTCCAAACTCCCAGCCGAATCGACCCTCTACCGCTCCACGCTTGAAGACCTTCAGACCGAAAAGAGCTACGACCTCATCCTTTTCAGCGAAAGTTTTCAGTATGTGAAGCTTCAGCAAGGGATTGCCCAGTGTGAGCGGTTCCTGAATGATGGCGGTCACCTGCTCATATGTGATTTCTTTCGATTGAATGTGGGGGAGCGGAGTCCTCTCCGGGGCGGGAAGAAGTTGGACAATTTCCTCAAGACTATTAGCGAGTTTCCGTTCAGACTTGAGACTGACATCGACATCACGAAAGAGACGGCGCCGACAATCGGCATCCTGGATCAGTTTCTCACCGAGTTCCTTGAGCCGGCATCGTCCCTCACGGGCAAATACCTCTCCTCTAACTATCCCCTCATCGCGAGCCTGCTCAAGTGGAAAATGCGGAAACGGTTGGCGAAGATCAGACGAGTCTACCTCTCCGGCAACATCACTGCCGAATCATTCATCAAGCATAAGTCGTACCGGCTCTTTCTGTACGCCAAAAACTCATCATGACGTCCCACAGTCACGGCGGGGAGTTGATCGGCTCTCTCCTGAGGCGCCACGGGACTGAACATATCTTCACCCTCTGCGGCGGGCACATCTCTCCCATTCTCATCGGAGCCAAGGCGAACGGAATCCGCGTCATCGATGTCCGCCACGAGGCGACGGCTGTTTTCGCCGCCGATGCGGTTACGCGACTCTCCGATAAATCCGGCGTGGCGGCCGTGACGGCCGGTCCCGGCCTCACCAACACCATTACGGCGGTAAAAAACTGTCAGATGGCTCAGTCACCAGTGATTCTCTTAGGCGGCGCCACAGCCACCATGCTCAAAGGAAGGGGAGCCCTTCAGGATATCGATCAGATGGCGCTTCTGAAGCCTCATGTGAAATGGGCTTCGTCAGTGAAAAGCGTGTCGAAGATTGAACCGATTCTGGAGCGTGCCTTCCAGATTGCCCATGAAGGCGTCCCGGGACCGGTGTTCGTGGAGTTTCCGGTGGACATGCTTTATCCCGAACCGGTGGTGCGGAAATGGTACGGCCTCTCGTCCGGTAGTTCTGGAGCAACGCTGGAGCAGTCGTACCTCAACTGGCACCTTTCCAGACTGTTCCGAAAAAGCAGAACGGAATCGTCATCGATCGGGCTTCCGACTGCGCCTCCTCCGAGGCAGGACCACATCCAGGACAGCGTCAGAATGATTCAGTCCGCAAAGCGCCCTCTCCTGCTCGTGAGCAGTCAGGCCATGCTGTCGGCTGCCGCCGTGCCGACTCTCAGGGAGTCGTTGCTGAAGATAGGAATTCCCACCTTTCTCTCCGGCACTGCCCGGGGACTTCTCAGCCCACCCGACGAAATCTTTTTT
>LUOC01000008.1 GCA_001626655.1 Fidelibacterota bacterium REDSEA-S14_B6
TCTCTCTCCTGCTTCCGAACTCGAAGCCGCCAAGTTTCGTAACGCCGTCCACCAGTTCGGCTACTTCATCGCCGAACTCCTTCCTGATCTCTTCAAAAGTTGAATTCGTATCTTCGATACAGTCGTGGAGGATACCGCCGATGATGGTATTCAGATCCATGTTCCACTCGGCGAGGAGCTGAGCCACTGCGACGCAATGTTCAAAATAGGGACGCCCCGATTTCCTCAACTGACCTTCATGGTTGTCCTTGCTGTACTGATAGGCGGGCCAGAGCTGATCGGTGGAACCGTCGCCGTTTGTTTTTTGCTGATCGTCCACAAGCTCAATAAGCCTGAGAAAGTCTTTAGGGTAGGAGCCCGTAACGTTGGGAATCAAATCCGCGACGCGCATCATGCCGGCTCCTCAATCATCTGATCGAAGATAGTGGCGCTCTCGAACTTCGCATAACTGTCGACGAAGATCAACGGCACCGTTCCAGTCGGACCGTTACGCTGTTTTGAGACGATAATTTCCGCCCTCCGCCGATCTTCTTCATCGCGGCTGTAGACGTACTTGATCGGGAAATCTGGGAAATCTCCTGCTGCCTACTCTCCGAGCCGGCGGTGCCGTGCATCATCTGAAGATAGTCCACCATGATCAACTGGACATCTTTTTCCGCTTTCAATCGGCGGGACTTGGCCCTCAGCTCGGTGATTCCCATAGCAGGCGTATCGTCCAGGAAAATAGGCGCCTCAGCCAAGGTGCCGACGGAGAGAGAAAGATTCTTCCACTGTTCCTTCGGGAGTTTTCCCGTCCGAACGAGGTGACTGTCCACACGGGCCTCTGAAGTGAGGAGCCTCATGGCAAGCTGGCTGTTGGACATCTCGAGGCTGAAGATGCCGACAGGGATCTTGTGCTCAACCGCGGCGTTGCGGGCGAAAGTAAGCGCAAGGGCCGTTTTCCCCATGCTCGGCCTGCCGGCGACAATAATCAGTTCGCCTTCCTGAAATCCAGAGGTGATATCATCGAGATCGGAGAGGCCGGCAGGGACGCCGGTAACCGATCCGGGGCGCTGGTGAATCTTGTCCAGACGTTCAAATGTCTCCTGAAGCACAGGGTTGAGCTGCTGGAATTTCCCTTTCAGCCGCCCTTGGGCGATGGCGAAGATTCGCTGTTCGGCTCTGTCGAGGATTTCTTCCACACCTTCCTGATCTTCGAACGCGTCGCTGGAGAGGTCAGCGGCAAGGTCGATAAGTCCCCGGAGGGACGATTTCTCGAGAACGATTCTGGCGTAGTGCTCAATGTTCGCCGTGGTGGGAACACTGTCCGACAGACCGGTGATGAAATAGGCGCCGCCGCTGGCGTCAAGCTGTTTCCGTTTCTTCAGCTCATTGGTCACGGGTCCTTGGAGGTGAGCATGGCGCCGAGGACTGCCTCCTCCGCCTCCAGCGACTGAGGGGGTGTTCGGAGATTCAGTTCGTCTGAGGTCTTCGCCACGCTACGCCTCGGCCATCAGTTCATCGATCCATTGAAAATCTTCCCACGTGGGCCGTTTGAAGGATGCATTCCGCAACAGCGCGGCGGGGTGGTAAGTCGCCACCAGATCCATGCCGTGCCACTTCCAGACTTGTGATCGAAGTTTGCCGAGCGGCGTCTTCACCATCAGCAGTGCCTGTGCGGCGGTGGCGCCGAGAGCCACAATCAGCTTTGGGGAGATCATTTCCAACTGGCGTTCGAGGTACGGCATGCAGAGGTCGATCTCGTCCTGATGGGGCGTCCGGTTTTCAGGCGGCCGGCACTTGAGGATGTTACAGATATAGACGTCGTCCCGAGTTCGGTTGACTGCCACCAGGATCTTATCGAGAAGCTGACCGGCTCTGCCGACGAACGGCTCCCCCTGCAGGTCCTCATCCCGGCCGGGCGCCTCACCGACAAATACCAGATCGGCATCTGGATTACCGACGCCGAAGACGAACTTTGTCCGTGTGGAGCCGAGGGGACACTTCACGCATTCGCAAATCTCCGCACGGAAATCGTCGAGTGTGCCGGGAGATTCTGCCTCGACGGCGGGTGGGGCGGTATCGATGTAAAGTTCACCACCGAAAAGATCGGCGGTCTGCCGCAAATATTTCGCCGTCAGCTCAGTCAGTGATGCCGTTTCACCCATCGGTCTTCAGTCGGAAAAAACCTCCTGGTCTGCGCCGTAACTCCACTCGAGTTCGTCATTGAGGAACTCGGCCAGCGCTTCGGTGGTCGCTTTGGTCATTTCGATGTACTCGCGCTCCGGCTCTTCCTCTACCGAGAATTCCGTCTCTTCCAACTCTGCCTCCCGATCAAAGGTGACGATCTCGTTTCGGGCAATCCGCTCGGTGATAATCTGCCGGGCACGCTTGCCGATGACAATCGTAGCTTCAAAGATATCTTCGGATTTATCGTCCATATCCCTGAAATGTATTGTTTCAACTGACATATGTATGTCCTCCATTCATTTGTTCAAGTTTCAGCGCGATCTCTTCGACCGCTTCATCCACATCTTCATTGACCACTTCAAGATCGAACCGATCAGATTTTTCCATCTCCATGCTCGCCCTTTTCAGCCGCTCCTCGATTCGATCTTCCGAGTCGGAGCCGCGCTTCC
>LUOC01000080.1:0-2705 GCA_001626655.1 Fidelibacterota bacterium REDSEA-S14_B6
GATTACACCCCTCCGGCCGGGGGAAAACGATCGGCAACAAGGCGGGACAGTTCTCCGATCACGCCGCTGGAAGACTTCCTGACGAACGGCGAGTCGGCACGTGCCGAAACGGGCATTGGTGAAGTTGATCGCGTTCTGGGCGGTGGACTGCTGAAGGGGGCGGTGGTGCTTCTGGGGGGAAGTCCCGGCATCGGTAAGTCGACTCTGGCCCTCCAGACCGCCGCGGCCCTTGACGGCTCCACGCTCTACATCTCCGCGGAAGAGAGCGGAGAACAGATCGCTCTCCGGGCAAAAAGACTCGGCGCCGCGGGAGAAAAAATTTCCATTACGCCTGAAAACTGCTGGGAAGCGATCGAGGGGCAGATAAGTGATCTCCGGCCCGACACCATTATCATCGATTCCATTCAGACGATTTTTGCTGAAAGCGGCGAAGCGCTCCCCGGCGCCATCAGTCAGGTTCGGGAGTGCGGCCAGAGAATCCTCGATGTGTGCAAGTCGGGAGGATTGAGCGCCATCGTCATCGGGCACGTTACGAAAGAGGGCGTGATCGCGGGCCCGCGGATGCTCGAGCACATGGTGGATACGGTCCTCTACCTGGAAGGCGATTCCCGCCACGACTACCGCCTCCTGAGAGGGGTGAAAAACCGGTTCGGCCCCACCAATGAAGTGGGTGTTTTCGAAATGACGGGAGAGGGGATGAAACCGGTGGAAAACCCATCGGAGCCAGCGACGTCTTTGTGAATGTAGTCGGTGGAATGCGCATCGATGAGCCGGCGGCGGACATGGCCGTGCTCGCAGCGGTGGCATCGAGTAAGAAGGATCGCCCCATCCCCGCCGATATAGTCATGATGGGAGAGGTGGGGCTCGCCGGGGAATTGAGGTCCATCGCGGGGATCGAGAGCCGGCTGAAAGAAGCGAAACGGCTCGGTTTCAAGCGGGCGGTGGTTCCGAGAAAGGGGGCGAAGAAACTGAGTGGAATTGTTCAGATTAACTGCTCAACCGCCGCCGAAGCTTTTGACGCCATCTTCTAGTGAAGCGGCTGATTGTCCTGTTCATTTTCTTGTCGGGATGTGACCAAGAACAGTGCTGGGCCAGCAACGACGAATGTCTGCTCGAGCCCGAACCCGGCCCGTGCAAAGCAAGCATTCCCAAGTATTACTTCGATCAGCAGAAGGGCGAATGCACTATCTTCTACTGGGGCGGCTGTGACGGTGTGGTCCCCTTCGACAGCATGGAGGCGTGTCTGACGGCATGCGACTGCGAATAGTTCGACCGGCGGCAACGGTTCTCTCTGCACTGCTGTTTTCAGTCTGTAGCGATCCGTGCTGGGAGGAAGATTCGGCCTGCAAACTTGAGCCGGACGTCGGGCCCTGTGAGGCCGCCATTATTCGCTACTACTTTGACAAGCGGTCCGGCGATTGCGAGTTTTTCCACTGGGGCGGCTGCGACGGCACTGCACCGTTCGAAACGAGGGACGACTGTGAGGCGGCGTGCTTGTGTGCAACTGGTTAACTGACGCCTGACTTGACTTTTTCATTACTTTCCGAAGACACCGCCACATCGGCACGGGCCGGCCAGCTGAGCACGACCCGAGGCGACATCGACACCCCAGCCTTCATGCCTATCGGTACCTACGGAGCAGTCAAGACGCTCTCGCCGAAAGACTTAGACGAGGCCGGCGCCGACGTAATTCTCGGAAATACGTACCACCTCTATCTCCGGCCGGGGATGGAGATCATCGGGGCTGCCGGCGGACTGCACAAGTTCATGGCGTGGGAAAAACCGATCCTGACGGACAGCGGCGGTTTTCAGGTGTTCAGTCTGGCCAAACTGAGGAAGATCAGCGATGAAGGGGTCACCTTCAAATCGACGCTGGATGGGAGCGAACATCGCTTCACCCCCGAGCGCGCCATCGAGATTCAGTTGGCGCTTGGTAGCGACATCATCATGGCGCTTGACGAATGCGCGCCCGGCGGCGCCGATTGCGAAACAGTCCGGAAGGCGGTAGCGAGAACGGCGTCATGGACTGAGCGGTGCCACACTTTTCTTGAGGAGGGTGATCAGTTTTTGCGCTCGGGCGCCCATTTTTTCCCCATCGTTCATGGCGGAGCGGATGAGGCACTTCGGCGGGAGAGCGCCGAGACCGTTCTTCCGTTCGCCGGGAGCGGAATCGCCATCGGCGGCCTCGCGGTGGGGGAGGAGAAAGTGCCGATGTTCGAAACTGTGGAACTGATGAACTCGGTTCTCCCCAGAGAGAAACTGCGGTACCTCATGGGGGTCGGCAAGCCGGAAGACATTATCAGAGCCGTTTCACTTGGCGTCGATCTTTTCGACTGCGTCCTTCCGACACGCAACGCCCGGAACGGCCAGTTCTTCATGTGGGACGGAACAGTCAACATTCTTAACAGCCGTTTTTCACATGACATGGCGCCCATCAGTGAAACGTGCGGCTGCTACTGCTGCACAACTTTCACACGCGCTTACATCAGGCATCTGTTCAAACTGAACGAAGTCTTGGGGCTCCGCCTCGCTTCACTCCATAACGTAACTTTCTATCTGAATCTCATGAGATCGATTCGAGAGAAAATCGGTGACGGCACCTTTGACAGTTGGACCAGGGAGAAGCTCACCGCTCTGAATTCATCAAATGACTGACGCGTCTGTCACCCACATTGACAGCTACCTCTACCGTTGGGACAAGGACG
>LUOC01000080.1:2737-8277 GCA_001626655.1 Fidelibacterota bacterium REDSEA-S14_B6
AATCTGTTCTATCTCCTGCTGAGACGGCGCCCCGAAAAACGGTACGGTCACCTGTGGCAGGGGGTCGCCGGGCAGATCGAAAAAGGCGAGACTGCTGTAGAAACGCTTCTCCGTGAGGTGAGCGAGGAGACGGATCTCAGACCGGTCCGCGCCTTTACGGCTGACCATGTCACAGCGTTCTATCAGAGTTACAACGACAGGATGAATCTTGTCCCTGTCTTTGGCGTGGAGGTCGGATCGGCGGAGGTGCGCCTCTCAGGCGAACATGAGAGTTACCGGTGGGTCCGATTCGAGGAAGCGGTGAGGATGCTCACATGGAATCAGCAGAAGAAGGCGCTCTCGATCATCAACGCCATGCTCCTCTCAGAGGACAAAAGGATTGAGTGGTCTGAAATTGAAATTGGTGATTAGGCGTGATCAGGCTCGACGAAAAATGAGACGCCATCCTCAGCGTTTTTCCTAGCTTCCGCAATAGAACCGGTGTTGAGCCAGCCGCCAGCGAAGATGCTATGGTTAGCATCGTCGTCTCCACTGAAACCTTTCATCACATTGTGACCCCGAACCGCCAGACGCCCCCGTTGTCCCTCGGGCAGTTTCGCTCCTTCCTCATCGAGAATTGCCATTTCGCACGGGTGGAGAGGATCGCCCACGGGGATCAATTCCTCCTCGTCCGACGGACTGCTCTCGAAGCTGACAAAACCGGTCAGTTCCGGCATGAAAAATCCGGTGATGACTGAGCCTCGCCTCTTGTCGCCGCTGACAATGTGGGGAACAACAGCGCACTCAGCGTTGGCGGCGCTTTCGGGGCGGTGTGCAAAAATTGCGCAAATCTGCTTCCCTGACGAAGTACCTCCCGTGAGGTCTATCCGGCAGCCTGCATAGAGGGCGGTCATGACGGCGCCCGCGAGGGTGAGAAGATCAATTCTCTCTCCATCGGAGCCGAGCGTATCGCTGTCAGTGAAGAGAAGTCTTTCGGAGATAGCCATACCGTTCACGATCAGGTTGTAGTGAGAAAGGACGACCGTCCGGCCGCTCTCATTCTTGAGTTTCAGGCAGTCGTCAGCCAGTTTTGATTTTTTCCCAACTTCGGCCACTTCCGACTCTCCATTCAACGCGTCATCAAAATGGTGCACCTCGGAAGGGAAGAGAGAATCGCCGCCGTCGAGGTGAGCGGTACCGCCCACGGCCCAGATACCGAACAGCTGAACCAGAGATCTATACAGCTCCGTCTCTGTGACGCCGACCGTGTCGCCGAACGCCACCTTCTCTCTCCGGAGATAATTGGCGCACCGGGAGACGCGATTGAAGAAGTCGTTAAAGGAGACGTCCCGATTCTCCCCATCCTCCCATCGACAGAAAAATGAGCGATCGCCGTACCGTCGTACCTGCGAATCGAGGAGTGACCGAATACTTGGATAGGGAATCATAATCTCTGAAGGGGGGATCCCCCGGATGGACTGAGCAGATTCTATATTGGCGAGGAGATCGGCGTCCACCGTCAATCGGGGCGGACTTTGCGGACGATTTCGAACGTATCTCGAATGTGCGTATAGCTGTTCCCGGCGAGGCGACCGATCGGCTTCAGCGCTTCGATATCGATCCGTCCGTCGGAGTAAACGTCATCATCCACATGGAACATGACAATAGTTCCGATAACCACAAAACCGGCGCCCGCGCCGCCGTCGCCGATCTCAACGATCTGGTTCAGTTCACACTCAAAGCTGACTTTCGATTCGGCCACAAGCGGCGGTTTAACTTTTTCGGACGGCTTCGGCGTCAGTCCCGAGACTTCGAACTCATCCACTTCCGGCGGGAAATCGGTGGCGCACGCCACCATCTTTTCGCCGATCTCTTCAGAGACAATGTTGATCACAAACTGATCCGTATCGCGGATATTGTTGAGCGTGTCTTTGGTCACGCCGTCATAGCCTCTTCGCGCCGGCGCGAACATGACTGTGGGAGGATTGGAACAGACGCCGTTGAAGTAGGAGAAAGGGGCGAGGTTGTTCTTGCCGTCCGGTGAGACAGTGGAGACAAATGCGATGGGCCTCGGCACGATGGAGCCGATCATCAGCTTATGATTGTCAGAGAAGGGCTGTTTGTCTGGATCGATGATCATACTTCGTTCGCTGGCAGGATTGTTCCGGCACATTTGCCAAAACCGACGCGGTAACCATCGCCTTCACACCAGCCAGTCATGGTGACGCTGTCGCCGTCCTGAAGAAACTTTCGCTCCTCGCCATCGGACAGCTTCAGCGGCTCTTTCCCCATCCATGTCAGTTCAAGCATACTCCCCCGGCTCACCGGCGCACTGCCGGAGATGGTGCCGGAAGCGAGGAGATCGCCGGTCCGCACGTTACACCCCGTAACTGTGTGATGAGCCAGTTGCTGGCAGATGTCCCAGTAAAGTGTGTTGAAGTTTCCACGGGAGATTGTTGTCGCGTCACTTCCTTCCGGTGACAGTTGCACCTCCAGTTCAATATCGAAAGTCCGCTTCCCTTCTGACCGGAGATGGGGGAGGGGCTCGGGCGTCTGCTCGGGGCCGGCGCAACTGAACGGTTCCAGCGCTTCCATGGTAACGATCCACGGCGAGATAGTGGTGCCGAAGTTCTTGGCGAGAAACGGCCCCAGCGGCTGGTACTCCCATTTCTGAATGTCCCGGGCTGACCAGTCGTTGACCAACACCATTCCGAAGATGTGATCGGCGGCGTCGCTGACTGAGATCGGCTCTCCGAGCTCGCCGGGCGGTCCGATAAAAAAGCCCATCTCCAGCTCAAAGTCGAGCACTCTGCTCTCGCCGAACTGAGGCGCTTCAGCCCCTTCGGGGAGCGTCTGTCCGGAGGGCCTGTGGATGGGCGTCCCGGAGACGACCACAGATGAGGCTCTTCCGTGGTAGGCCACCGGAAGGTGGAGCCAGTTCGGCATGAGGGCGTTGTCGGCGCCGCGGAACATGGTCCCCACATTGGTGGCGTGTTCCTTTGAAGAATAGAAATCGGTATAATCGCCAATCTCCACCGGCATCACCATCTGAACCTCCGAAGCGGAGACGAGGGCGCTCTCTCTCAATTCACCGTTGTCGCGGATGGCGGGGTTGTCCGCTTGGAGCAGGTGACTCACCGTCGCCCGGACGGCCTTCCACGAATCTCTCCCCAAAGCCATGAACTGGTTCAGACTGGCGCTCTGAAAGACGTTTTTTCCGGCAAGCGGTGTGGTGGAAAAAACGCCCCGCCTCTCCAGCTCGCTGAGATCGAGGACGTGGTTGCCGATGGCAGAAGTGATGAAGTGTTTTCCATCACTCCGGGCTGCGACGCCGAAGGGGAGGTTCTGGATCGGGAAGTGGGAGCCGGGAGGGACATCCACCCAAGAGGTCAGTTCCGGGTCAGTGGTCTCGTCCATGTCAGGTGTCACTCTCCGCGAGGTGGAGGAGTCAGTCTCCGCTACTCCCCGAGGGCATTATCGAAATCGCCCTCCAGCCACGACTTGGCGTAGTTCGGATCCTCGATGGGGACGGCTTCCTTCGCCACCAGAAGAGGGTAGAAAGTATCCACCATCACGGCCAGTTCGTTCGTCTCCTTCATGCCGATGGACTCTTCATACTTTCCGGGGTGAGGGCCGTGGGTGATTCCATCGGGATGGAGTGTGATGGAGCCGTACTCCACCCCTTTCCGGGACATGAATTCACTCTTGGCGTAATAGATCACTTCATCGGACATGACGTTTGAGTGATTGTACGGTGCAGGGATGGCGTCCTCGCCAAAATCGTAGGGCCGGGGGCAGAAGGAGCAGACCACAAAATTATCGCCCTGAAATGTCTGATGCACAGGCGGCGGTTCGTGCACTCTCCCCACAATCGGTTCGAAATCGTTAATGTTGAAAGCGTACGGATAGTAGTAGCCGTCCCAGCCGATGACGTCAAAGGGGTGATGATCGAGCATCACTTCAGTCAGGAGGTCGCGCTGTTTGACGATAACAGGCGTCGGTTCTGCTTTGTCAATGGTGGTGAGGTTTTCCGGCACTCGGAAATCGCGCTCTGAGAAGGGACTCCGCTCGATGAGCTGACCGTAATCGTTGCGGTACCGCCGCGGCGTTCTCGTTTCACCTTTCCCTTCAATGATAAGGAACCGCTGCTCCCCGCCGGTGAACTTGAGATGGTGCATGATCCCCCGCGGAACGATGAGGTAGTCACCCCGGGAATAGGCGATTTCTCCGAAGGCGGTCTCAAGAACGCCCTCGCCATCACTCACATAGATAATCTCGTCGCCTTGGCCGTTCCTGTAATAGAAATCGTCCTCCTTATCGGGGAACGCCATCCAGAGCACCACGTCGTTGTTGAACATGATGGGCGTCCGATCAAGGACGTGGCTACCGCCCCTCTTCAGCTTGGAGGTGTAAAAGTGCCGCATCCGGAGACTCCTGTCCGGGTCCTCTTCAAGCTTCACTTCCCGGAGAAGTTTCGTCCCCGCCACAGCCGTCGGCCGGTGGATGTGGTAAATCAGCGACGACGGCCCGTCAAACCCTTTGTTCCCTTTCAACTCCTCGTGATAAATCTTCCCGTTCTCGTCCCTAAGGGCGGTGTGCCGTTTTCTGGGAATCTTGCCGAGCGTGTGGTACCGATGCATCAGAGGTTCCCCCGGAGCGCCTGTTCCCGCTCGATGGCTTCGAAGAGGGCCTTGAAATTGCCGAAGCCGAAGCCTTGGCTCCCCTTCCGCTGGATGATTTCGTAGAACAGCGTGGGGCGGTCCTCAACAGGCTTCGTGAACAGTTGAAGAAGGTACCCTTCATCATCCCTGTCCACGAGAATCCCGAGCTTTCGGATGGCGTCGATGCTCTCGTCAATTTTTCCCACACGATCTTCAAGCATGTCGTAGTACGAGCCGGGGACCTCCAGAAATTCCACGCCGTTCTCACGGAGTTTCGCGACTGTCTCGATAATGTCACCTGTCAGCAACGCCACATGCTGAACGCCGGGACCGTTGTAATAATCGAGGTATTCCTCGATCTGAGATTTCTTCTTCCCCTCCGCCGGTTCATTGATGGGGAGCTTGATTCGCCCGTTGCCGTTCTGCATCACCTTGGACATGAGGGCGCTGTATTCCGTGGAAATGTCATCATCGGTAAAATGGAGAAGTTGAGTGAATCCCATGACCCTTGCGTAAAACTCCACAAGTTCATTCATTTTTCCCAATTCAACATTCGCCACCACGTGATCGACAATTTTCAGTCCACAGTCGTCGCCGGAAATCACCGACTCACCGTACCCCGGAAGGAACGGCCCATTGTATTCGTTCGTTGAGATGAAGGAGTGGACGGTGTCGCCGTAGGCGTGGATGGCGGCCCGGCGGACTGTGCCGTTGTCGTCCTCGAAATCTCGCGGTTCCATAACAGATTTGGCGCCTCGGTCGATAGTGGCGGCGAAACAGGCGTCTACATCGTCAACATGGAAAGCCACATCCCGAACGCCGTCGCCGTGAGAAGCGAGATGGTTTGTCATGCTGCTGTCGCTCTTGA
This sequence comes from Fidelibacterota bacterium REDSEA-S14_B6, assembly GCA_001626655.1. Classification (GTDB taxonomy): domain Bacteria; phylum Fidelibacterota; class Marinisomatia; order Marinisomatales; family S15-B10; genus S15-B10. The sequence continues at coordinate 8,246 of LUOC01000080.1, forward strand.
GGGGGGTGGAGAGCAGAAGGGTCACCTTCCCT
>LUOC01000081.1 GCA_001626655.1 Fidelibacterota bacterium REDSEA-S14_B6
CCACGTTTCCGATCCGATGGCGAACGGGACAAGCCCGGCGGCCGTCGCCGCTGCCGATCCGGCCGAAGAACCACTGCTCCCCTGAGTGGTGTCCCACGGGGATACTGTTTTCCCTCCAAACCAGACATCGCCTCGGGCCAGGGCGCCGGACGTCAGTTTGGCAATAAGAACGGCCCCGGCGTCGTCGAGACGTTTCACCACCGCGGCGGTCTCGTTCAGAACCTGCTCCTTGTAAGGCGCTGATCCCCAGGTGGTCTTGTACCCTTCCACGGAGATGATATCCTTCACACCGTAAGGGATGCCGTGAAGCGGTCCCCGATAGCGGCCGGCGGCGATCTCCTCATCGGCCCGACGGGCCTGCGCCAAGGCGCGGGCTTCCGTCACCGTGATCACCGCCTTGAGGATCGGATCATATTCTTGAAGCCGACTGAGGAAAAACAGCGTCAGTTCTTCTGATGTAATCTTTCGTGATTTGACCAGTGATGCCAGCTCCATAATGGAGTAGAACGCCAGGTCGGTTCGGTTTTCCGGAAGAGACACACCGGCGGGGACGGACCATTCCTGAATCGCCTTATGGTCGGGAATTATAAATTCTTTTGGGTGAGGATCGAACAGGATTGCCGGCAGGTCGCTGTAGTCCAGAGCGAACGTACGCATGGTGTCGAAACCGGCTCGGTTTCGGATGAGATAGTCGTACATGGTGTCGATCTCAGCATCGGAAAAAGTGAGGCCGGCCAGTCGCTGGGCCGCTGCCACATCTGCTTTGGTGAAGGGCACCTCTTTTGAGGCGTCGCCGGTCAGTTGTGCCAGCGGAGCGCAGGACGAGAAGAGCAAAAGAGAGATCGCTCCAATAGCCGCAATGGGCAAAATCTTATGTTTGCAATAGAGAGGGAGGGTTGTGATCAGTATTTTATCTGGTCAGGGAGCTTCGGGAGTTGTCCGGCGTTTTTCCGAGGGCGTGTTTCATTGTTCGCCACACCCCATCCCGTCAGAAAAATCAGCCGGGACACTTTCTCCACCTTGGCAAAATTGATCTTGTCCACCGTGTCTGTCGGCTTGTGGTAATCTTTGTGAGTGCCGGCAAAGTAGAAAACGATTGGGATGCCGAACTTGGCGAAATTGTAGTGATCACTCCTGTAGTAGAATCGTTGTGGATCATCCTTCGCGTTGTATCGGTAGTTCAGGAACAAATCGTCCATCTGGGATGCGGCGAATTCGTTGATGTCATGAAGATCCTGGCTGATCATGTTGGAGCCGATGACGTAAATACTGTCGGGAGCGTTCCTGCCGATCATGTCGATGTTCAGATCAGCCACAGTGTTGCTGAGCGGAAGCAGCGGTTTCTCGACATAGTATTGGGAACCGAGGAGTCCCCGCTCTTCGCCTGAGACGGCCAGAAACAGAAAGCCCCGCCGCGGAGCGTTATTGTTGGACACCACAGCTTCGGCAATCTCCATCAGGGCTGAAGTGCCCGTGCCGTTGTCATCAGCGCCGTAATAGATCTTCCCTTCCGAATTCTTTCCGACATGATCGTAGTGCGCCGAGACAGCCACAGTTTCGTGTCCGATAAATGGATCACTTCCAGGGAAATAGCCGGCGACGTTTTGGGAAACAATCGTCTCCTTTTCGAGATCTACATTGAGTCGGACGTAACTCCTCGATAATGCCTGACTGTTCGACCTCCCTTCCGATTCGAGCTCGATTTGAAGTTGCCGCAATGTTTTCCCTGAACTGGCCACGATTCTGTCAGCGGCCGTTTCAGACAGAGTGAAAACCGGGACGGTCGCCTCTGACGTTGGGAGGGACATCCCCTCCCGGCGAAGCCAGCCTTTCCACCGCTTAAACTTATCCGAGAACAACTCCTCAGATTTCGGGTTGGATGCCACAAGAATCGCCGCGGCGCCGTTCTTCTTTGCTGTTGCCAGCTTCTCTCTCAAGTCGGCGTAGCGTGTATCTGTCTCACCGCTGAAACGGCTGGGGTTATCCAACTCAGGTTCTCCATCGATGATCAGGACGATGGAATTCTCTGCAGTGATTCCGGTGTAATCATCATAATGGTATTCCTCTGCGGTGATTCCGTAGCCGGCGAACAGGATCGGCGCCTGGACTTCCATGCTGCCAGTAAGGCCCCGGGGAGAGACAAAGAAATCTTCGCCATACTGAAACGCTTCACGAACCGATCCGGCGCCGTGATCCACCAGTAGAGACAGTTCGATGCTCTCACCAAGTTTTGCCTTGATCAGTTCGTACCGTTGGAAGTACGATTCACCGCTGCCGAGTGGCGTGAGACCTAAGCGGCGAAACTGGGAGGCAATATACTCAGCGGCGATGTCGAGGCCCGGCTCCCCCGTGGCCCTCCCTTCTGTTATGTCAGAAGCGAGAAATCTTAGATGCGCTTCAAGATCGGTTCGGGAGATGGACTCCATGCCGCTCCTTGCCTCCTCCGTGTTGAAGGCAGGAGAAAAGTATATGTCGGCCTGTCCGGAGAGGGAGACGGCAATCGCGGCCAAGAAAGTTGAAAGCCTCACCATGGGACAAAGTTAATGCTGAGCCCCGAGAGAAAAAAGATTGGAGGTGTTCTTCTCCACACTTTAATTCTTCCAAAATGTTGGAGGCAAGATGAAAGGACTTGTGAACAAAGTTGCCGTCATCACAGGGGCGGGACAGGGAATCGGCCGTGCTACAGCGTTGCGATTCGCCGAGGAGGGATCGAAGGTGATCGTCGCCGAATTCGACCGTGAGACAGGGCAGTCGGTGGCCGATGAAATCAGCGCCAACGGCGGAGCGGGAAAGTTTGTCCAGGTCGATGTCGCCGAACGGGAGACCGTTCAAACAATGGTATCGGAAACTTTGAGCGCTTTCGGACAGATTGATATCCTTGTGAACAATGCAGGCGTGATTAAGGATAACACATTGAAGAAAATGACCGATGAGGAGTTTGACAGAATTCTCATTATCAATCTCCGCGGTACCTACATATGCACGCAGGAAATAGCAGAAGTTATGCGGGAGCAACAGGC
>LUOC01000082.1:0-11538 GCA_001626655.1 Fidelibacterota bacterium REDSEA-S14_B6
GGTTTTCGCCGAGGATCTTCCGCTTCGCCTGTTCCGTCAGCGGCGGATAGCCGTAGTCGGTGGTGAGTTCCTCGTGGAGTTCATAGTTCCAGAACGCATCAAGGGCCCACTGGGGATGCCATATGGGCGCCTCACCGCCGTAGATGATCTTATCCTCGCCGCACCACCAGAGCATCTTTGCGAGTATATCGCCGAAGACACGGGGGTGCCGGCTGATGAAGTTCAGCGTAGCGGCGATTGACGCGTACAGGTTTGGATACCGCACCGTCTGCCACAACACTTCATCAAGCCACGGAAGTCCGACGTGGAAAATGACGAAGTTGATGTCCGGGAAGTTCGCCGCCGCGCCGTCCATGTCCCACGTGCGTGTATGCTCCACGGGCTGGGGGCCGAGGGGAACTCCCTTGTGAACACCGATCAGGTTTACACCCAGTTCCTGCGCTTTTTCAAAGACAGGATAGGCGATTCTGGGATCGTCCATGCGCCAGGGGAACGGCTGTCCGTAGTCGTAACGGATGTTGTAGAGTTTGAACGCTTTCGCGCCGTACTCTTTTACCTGAACCTCCATGAGGTCCAGCGCCTTTTTCCCTTCCAGCGGATTGATAGAGCCCCAGAAGACCGCCCTATCCGGGTGCTTCTGTGCCATCTCAGCACACTTCTTCCACGGCGACAGACCGTCCTTGAACAGGTCCGTCAGCGGAAGCGGCTGAGCGACAATCATATCCGTGTCCGACCCATCGATCACCATCTCGTAGATCTCGTCGACACTCCATTCTCTGAAGAAGTCATCCCGTTCCAACACTGTTTCACCTTCTTTGGTGAGAAAGGAGTGGAATGCGTAGAGATGCTCGTCGAAGAGATCGCCGGCGGAGCCGAATGCGTTTGACTTGTCGAAGTTGAATATGTGACAAACGCAGTCGAAGACGAATACGTCCTTAGGTACTGCCATAGGCTAACCTCCTTCTTGCGCTGCTAAGCGCTTTTCTCTATACGGAATCAGCTCGTCCATGGGGAGCGTCAGTTTCGCCCGAGCCGAGTCCGACAGTCTTTCCATTGTCCAGGCAGGGTCCCACACCACCTGAACCTCTACAGAATCGACGCCGTCACACTGCTCCACCCTCTCCTTCATCATCTTATGGAGAATGGAAACGGACGGGCACCAACCAGACGTAAGGACAATTTCGATGTCGACTCGCCGACCGGTGATTGTTACATCCTCGATCAGTCCCATGTCGACAACGCTGATGCCCCTGTCTCGGCAGCAGGGATCGTAACAGTCCCTGAGCGCTGTGATGACGTCGTCTTTTGTTATTGTCACTGTCACCTCCTCTCTTTTACTACCACGTTATTCTGACTCTACTATCAACTATTCAAATCGAACTGACCACCCGGAAGCCTGTATTGTGGGAGCCGCGCTCGGGATCGCCGCTGAGACGACGGGCCGCCCGAACACCCCACTCATGGTCAAGCCAGGAGCCGCCCCGCAGGACTTTCCAGCCGTCCACTCCACTCTCCTCTCTGCCGTCGTCGGGATCGTAAGGATAGTCGGCGTAGAGCGTGGAGCACCATTCCCAGACATTCCCCACAAGGTCGAGAGCGCCGAAACTACTGATGCCTTCGGCGAAACAGTTTACGGGTGTCGTCCAGCCGACGGCCATCTCCCAGCAGTTGCAACACTCGGCGAAAAAGGTGTCGCCCCAGGGATAGATCGTCCCCTCGTGGCCCCGGGCGGTCAGTTCCCACTCCACTTCGGTGGGGAGGCGGTATTTCGTCCCGGAGACTGAGCTCATCCAGTCGCAATAGGCGACGGCGTCGTCCCAGGTAACGTTCACAACGGGATGGTCCTCGAGGCTCAAAGGGACTTTTCCCTCAACCCAGTGAGAGGGGGGGCTGTGGTCTGCGTCTCGGACAAATCTGTGGTAGAGGCGGTTTGTGACGGGGAACTTGCCGATCTTGAAAGCGTCCGCCCGGACGGCGTGGGCGTCGTCTTCTTCCCCCAGTTTGAATTCGCAAGGGGGTACCTCGACCATCCTGTCGGGATGATTGAAGTAAGACTCTTCAGGAGCCTTTGGTAACTGGTGGGGTGGAGAAGGTGCCCGAGGTGCGCCCGTTAGCGGTCCGCCGCCGCCAACGGGCGAAATCGGAAAAAGGATGGGGGTGGGCCCGGGAACATCAGGCCCGGGAAGCCGCCTCCGAAATTGCGCGACTTGCCATGACACTGCACAGATGGGCGCGGTATTGTGCGGAGGCTGAGAGATCGCTCATCATTTCACCTCCGTCGGCAACTTTGGCCGCGGCGGCCGCGATGGCTTCATCGCCGAGGTCGGAGCCACTGAGGGCTTCTTCCGCCGCGGTTGCTCTATAAGCGTGGTCGGAAGCGCCGGTGACCCCAATCCGGCACGACTCGCACGTACCGCCGGATTTGGTCACCACAGCGCCTACACCGACAACGGCATAACGGGAAGCGGGATTGAAAAACTTTGAATATGCCGCTCCCGTGCCGTCGCCCGTTGCAGGCACCTGCACTTCCGTCACAATCTCACCCTCTCCTAGGGCTGTCTCAAACAGCCCGGTGAAGAAGTCTTCTGCCGCCGTTGATCTGCCCGTGGTGACGATGGTCGCACCAAGGGCCACAAGGATGCCCGGGTAGTCCGACGCCGGATCGGCATGGGCCACGTTCCCGCCGATGGTGCCTCGGTTCCTCACTTGAGGATCACCGATCATTCCGGCGGCGTCCGCCAGAGCGGCACATCCGTCGTTCACCACACCGGACGACGCCACCTCGCTGTGTGTGGTCAGGGCGCCGATCTTGATGGTGTCGCCGTCACGGCTGATCCCTTTAAGGTCGCCGATGCCGGAAATGTCCACCAGCGTACTCGGCTCCGAGAGCCGTAGCTTCATGGCGGGGATTAAGCTGTGACCACCGGCAAGGTAATCTGCTTCTCCACCGCCAAGAGAAACGGCTTCGTCAAGCGTAGACGCTTTACGATATTCAAATTTGCTTGGTTGCATAGCTTAACCTCCGTTCGAATTAATGATGTTCCATATTTTTTCCGATGTGAGGGGCATATCAATATGCGTCACATCATAATCAGTAAGAGCATCAACCACCGCATTTACAACAGCCGGCGTAGATGAGATAGTTCCCATTTCACCGACACCCTTTACTCCCAATGAATTGCTGGGTGAAGGAGTTTCAGTTCGGTCGGACTCAATCATGGGAAGATTGTCAGCTCTTGGCATGGTGTAATCAAGCATTGAACCTGTAACCAATTGGCCGGATTCATCATAAATACCGTGCTCGAAAAGTGCCTGACCTATCCCCTGAACAATACCACCCAGGATCTGTCCTTCCACTATCATGGGGTTGATCACATTGCCACAATCCTCTATAGCAACATACCTTTGAATGGTAGTCTCACCTGTATCCTTGTCTACTTCAACCTGAACGATATGAGCTGAACAGGGAAAGGTGAAATTCCCGGGATTGTAATAGGCTGCTTCTTCAAGTCCCGGATCCATTCCTTCAGGCAAGCTATGTCCGCTGTACGCGGCAAAAGCTAACTCACCGAAAGTCTTGGCTTTGTCTTCAACTCCCTTAACGTAGACTTTTCCATTCTCGTCGTCATAGACTATATCATCTACAGAAGCTTCCAGTAAATGAGCTGCTAATTCAACCAACTTATTTCGGATCTCGGTTGCGGCATTGACCAGAGCCTCTCCACCCACGGCGGCACTTCTACTGCCGTAGGTACCCATTCCCTGAGTAACGAGATCTGTGTCACCGTGAACCACATCCACGTCTGCCACATCAATGCCCAGTTTATCCGCGATAATTTGAGCAAAAGTCGTTTCATGACCCTGTCCGTGAGAATGAGATCCCGTAAAAGCGGTTACTCTGCCTGTAGGATGTACCCGGATTGCACCGTGTTCCCACATACCTCCATAAAAACCAAGTGCACCAACCGTTGCGGCAGGGCCGTAGCCACTTGCTTCGACCGCTCCGCATACTCCGATACCAACCAGCCTACCCTCTTTCCTGGCATCTTCTTGATTTTTTCGCATTTCAGCGTATCCGGCATTTTCTTCAGCTTTATCCATCATAGCATGGTAATCACCACTGTCATAGAGGAATGCAACCGGTGTCTGGTAAGGAAACTCATCCTTTGGAATGAAGTTTTTTCTCCTGAACTCAATGGGATCCATTCCAAGTTCTTTAGCGGCCATATCCACAAGGCGTTCAAGCAGAAAAGATGCTTCAGGACGGCCAGCACCGCGATAAGCATCAACGGGAACCGTATTTGTGAGCGTTCCTGTTGTATGGCCCCAAATTCCCGGAATCTTGTATAGGCCTGAAAACAGGGTTATACAAATGACGGTGGGAATCAATGGTGCTATGCTTGAAAGGTAAGCACCCATGTCAGCGTAGAGTTCAACATGTAGACCTGTAATAGTCCCATCTTTCGTAACAGCCATCTTACAGTGTTGAACATGATCCCTACCCTGAGAATCTGTCATAAACGACTCACTCCGGGTTGCGACCCATTTCACCGGCCTGTTAACTCTTTTTGCCACCCAAGGAAGTATGATTTCTTCAGGATAGTGAAAGATCTTACTTCCAAAACCACCACCTACATCAGGTGAAATCACCCTCAACTTATGTTCTGGTATTTCAGGAAGTGTTACTGCGCTGAGCCCAAAACGAATAATATGAGGATTCTGGCTGGTGGTCCAGACGGTCATTTCCTCGGTTGAGGCTGTCCACTGTGCGGCACAGGCTCTTGGTTCCATAGCATTGGGAATAAGTCGCTGATTTTCAATATCGACTTCAATCACATGATCAGCTTCCTCAAATGCCTTGTCGCAGGCATCTTTATCGCCAAGGCCCCATGTATAACTGATATTGTTTTCAATTTCATCATGGACGAGGGGTTTTCCGTCTCCCGTAGTCGCCTCCGCACCGGTTGTGGCAGGAAGGATTTCATAATCGACCTTGATGAGATCCAAAGCATCTCTGGCTATGTAGGCATCTTCTGCAACCACTGCGGCAACAGAATCCCCTACATGGCGAACCTTGTCCGGTGTAAGAGGCCAGCGGACGGGAACCTTATTCTCAGGCAGTTGCCAAATGACGGGCATCTGGCCAACACCGCCATCAATGAGATCCTGTCCCACAAACACATCAATCACACCGTCCATTGCTTTTGCAGCATCGGTATTTATACTATTTATTTTGGCATGAGCGTGAGGGCTCCGAAGGATGGCTACATATGCCATGTCTGGTAAGGAAAGATTCGCAACATATCTTCCTTTACCCTGAATGAAGCGGGGATCTTCGACTCTTTTTTCATTTTTTCCAATATAGTTTCCCATTATGCCGCTCCTTTCGTCGATTGTGCTGCCGATTGAATGGCTTTAACGATATTCTGATAACCCGTACACCTGCAAATATTACCTTCAAGGTTGTGCCGAATTGTTTCCTCCGATGGATCAGGATTTTCATTTAGTATACCTACCCCGGCCATAATCATTCCCGGAGTACAGAATCCGCATTGGAGGCCATGCTCATCCCAGAATGCCTGTTGCAATGGATGAAGATCACCGTTGGTTGCCAGACCTTCAATTGTGGTAACATCAGATCCATCAGCTTGAACTGCCAGGGTCGTGCAGGATTTTACTGATTTACCGTCCATAATGATAGTGCAGGAACCACACTGGCTGGTATCACAACCTACATTTGTACCGGTCAGTTCAAGATGGTCTCTAACAAAATCCACAAGAAGTGTTCGAGCCTCTACATCGCCCGAACAAGCCGTGCCGTTTACTGTCATCGAGATGGTGTAGGACATACCATTCTCCTTTCGTGATAAGCTATCATTTGAAGTTTCGGGTTCTGCCTCCGGAGCGTCCGGAACCGCCGCAGCCTGCTCGGTGTAACCGGAAGAGAGAAAATTTGTAATCTTCTCCCACAGGCTCAAGCGTATGCTCCTTCGGCCATTTTTTCCTGAAAATTGTTGAAGCCTTGATCCATCAGCTTTTTTCCTGCGGCTTCAATAAGGCGCTGCCCGACTCGGGCAAGTATCCCGCTCACGTTCCCTTCGGCGCAAAAAGAAAGGACGGTTAAACCGTCCTTCTCAGTTAGTGCTATGTCCCCGCCGCCGGACATATGCCCCTTCGTGCCGATACCTCTCACTTCAAAGTGGTACCCCGAAGGGGGGCGGATATCCGAGATCGTCAGCTCGGACGTGTACGCGCCTTTCACAGGGCCGACCTTGATCTCAATTTCGGCCTTGTAGTGGTTATCAGAGAGGGCAGTGAGAGATTTGCAGCCGGGAAGTATTTCGGCAAGGAGATCGGGATTCAAGATGGAGTCCCAGACGAGGTCAATAGGCTGATCGATACAGTATTCTCTTTCAAGCTTCAACTACAGGCTCCTTTACCCCACGAGATGAAAAAGTTGCGTATTCGAGCCATCCAATGGTAATAACAATCCCGATAAAAGTCAACAAAAACCGATGAAACGCCGGAACAAAAATCTTGACTTCCGTCTCTTTTTTTTCCAGATTTGAGGAGGTTGCCACTCCCGCAGTGGTCTCTTAGGAAGATGGAAATCACAGATTTGACTAAAGCCGGTGCTGTCTAACCACACAGAGAAAAACAGGTTCGGCATTGTGAGGAGAGCCTCACTTCCTGCCGCAATCGCTTCGGTCATCTTGCTGAATGTCAGTTGCGAAGACCCCCTCGATTCGGTCGTGACAAAGAAAGACAGCAACGATATGTTCGAGCTGACGCTGGAGAGTTCCAACCAGATCGTCACGTCGAAGGGTTCGCTGGACATTACCGCAAGAGTTCAACGGCTCCGGGCGGGCATCGCCGACGTCTCCAACAAGGTGCTTGGGGTCTGGAACCTTATCTACGATCAGCCGGACACCATCGACCCCGGCGTGCTTGAAATTGAGTATACCTTTAAGGGTGACGGCACGGTAAGCCCGACACGATCAATTCCGAACTCCTCCAGATCGAGTATGAGTTTGACGACGATACCACCGTCACCATCGAGGAGACGCATAAGTTTGACGTCTCTCGGCTCGGCTCCCGTGTCCTCGGAGAGTGGCAGGTGACGGAATCCAAAGTCAGCGGCTCGGCGGTGGACCTGACCGGGAAGACGCTCAAGTACACTTTCGAGAATGACAGCAGTGTCACCTATCAACGGACGGAACAGACGACAGGCGGCATCGATGTCGGCTACGCGTCCGCCCCCGCATTTGTCGATATAGACAAAGACGCTGATCAGGACCTGTTCGTGGGGGGCTTGGACGGCACCATCCAATATTTCGAGAACACCGGGTCGAGCATGAGCGCGGTTTTCGACGAAAAAACCGGGAGCAGCAATCCGCTGAACGGCGTAGACGTCGGTTACAACGCGATTCCAACTTTTGCCGATATCGACGGCGATGGCGACATGGACGCCTTTATCGGTAAGTATGACGGCGGGATTGACTATTACTTCAATTCGGGAAGCAGTACCTCAGCCACATTCTCGATCCAGGCTGACGCCGATACGCTCTTTAAGCACGATTTCGGCACCAATGCGGCGCCTGCATTTGTAGATGCGGACAAGGACGGCGATTTGGACGTTTTCGTCGGCGCCGGTGACGGGACAATCCAGTATTTCACCAACACAGGAACAAGCACGTCTCACTCCTTCTCAATCCAGACGGGGGAGAACAATCCGATGAGCGCGGTGGATGCGGGTGAGAATTCGGTGCCGACTTTTGAAGACATAGACGGCGACGCCGATTTTGATCTCTTCATCGGTGAGTACGATGGAAACGTAAATCATTATCGAAACAGCGGCACGATTGTCGCCGCCGTATTCACACTTCAGACTGAGAGCCTCGGTTCATCCGTCACCACAACGAGGACGGGGGGCTGGAGTTACACCCACGCAACTGCCGATCTGAAGATCGCCTATTATGACACCACCGGCGGGACGGAGGAGTCGGGAACAGTCACCTTTGACAGCGACAGCCTGAAGACGCCTCTAAACTCCTTTATGTATTGGACAACCAATAAGAGGGCGGTGACTTTCAAGAAAACAGCGCACGTCACCGGTTTCTCGGCGCCGGACGATTCTGTCATTACCAAGTCCGGAGGGTGGGAATACAACAAAGAGTCCAACGCTCTCTCTGTCACCGTCTACGGCGAGACGGAATCGGGGGAAGTTTCATTCGATACCAAAGCTTCTACGGTTCCCGTCGGCGCTTACATGTACTGGGCCAGCGGCAGTCGGGGGGCCATCACATTTGTGAAGACGTCCGATGTCTCCGGCGCCGACGCCACGCCCGACTCAGTGATCACCTCAGCCGGCGGCTGGAGCTGGGACGCCGCTCAGGGGACTCTCACCGCAACCATCGGCGGCGAGCAGCTCTCCGGCGCCGTCACCTTCGAGACGCCCGGTCCGGTGGTCCCCATCAACGGCTTCATGTATTGGATCACGAACGAGGAAGGGAGCCTGATCTTCAAGAAGAAATCCAATGTCAGTGGAAGCTCCTCATCCATGAAGCTCGCCATGGACGCCACCGGCGGCTCGCTGGATATTCACCATGTCTCCTCCGCCAGCAATATTACTGTTGTCATGGCGGACTCCGCCAAGGCCAAGTTCCAAGTTGAGGGACTGTTCGTCCCAAGCAGTAGTAAAAAGAATGCACTCATCTCGGCGAAATTTCAGGACCTGTTTGTCAAAATTCCCGTAACCATTGTTGATCGGTGAAGAGAGTGAAAAAGTTTCTTAGATCGCTTTCCCTATTCCTGCTGCCGCTCTTGTTGTCAGGACAGTCCATGCGCGATCTTGAATATCAAGTCGTGAAGCTCAGCTATGTTGAGGTGGATCGGGCTCTGGCAATCTTAAAGACTGTCGGTTATACGGTGATAGAGTTCAAGGGAGGGAAGGGAGAGCTGTCCGGGGAATACAGTTTTTCACCGACCGTCGCCGGCACACTCAACATTAAAGAATTGCCAGCAAAAAGTATCTTGCCCATCATTATCAAGGTGCCGGATACGGAAACGGTCAGCTTACTAACGCAGGAGAAGGGTAAGTCCGCCAAGGGTAAGAAGGCGGAGTTGGGGCTCGATCTCGCCGGAATTCCCATGCTCGGTACGACGGCGGGGGCGCCGCAGCAGCAGCTTCTCATCGGCTACAATCCCAACGATTTCGAACCAGTGGCCCGTCTCCTAGATCTCCTCACTAATCGGATAGACATTCCGGCGGCACAGATTCAGATCGAGGCGCTTGTCATTGAGATCGATTCTGACCGACTGAACTCTTTGGGTATCGATTTCGGTGCGGGACAGGGCGGCATTACAGGACAGTTTCCGGCGCCCGATTCCAGGACCGGGGCGCTGAACCCGTTTACCCTTGTCTTCGACCGAACCGTCCTCGGCACCGCCACGGACTTTACCGCCAAGCTTCAAGCGCTCATCAGTTCAAGCGCCGCTGAGATTCTCTCGCGGCCGTCTGTTCTTGTCCTCGACGGCAGGCAAGCAAGGATTCAGGTGGGGCAGCAGATTCCCATTGTGAAGACGACCAGTACCCAAACCGCCGTCTCCAAGTCGGTGGACTACATTCCTGTCGGTATTGTGCTGAACCTACGGCCCCGAGTGAGTGAGGACGAGACGAGGATCACTATCCAGATTGAGACCATCATCACCGAGACGGAAGAGCGGACCGGCGCCCTCGCCGCTACCTCCGGCGTTCAGGAAGCGCCCCTAATCAACAACCGGAAAGTGCAATCTTTCGTCCGCGTCGCGAACAATACACCGTTTATCGTCGGCGGATTGATATCCAAAAAGGTAAGTGATGTCAAAGGGGGAGTTCCCATCCTTTCGTCAATTCCGATCCTCGGTCGACTCTTTTCGAGCTCCACCGTGGAGACGCAGCGTAAAGAGGTGATCGTCGTCATCACCCCCCACATCATCACAGAAGAGGGGAGCAACTTCAGCCGCGTCATCCCCCTCGATTCAGAAATTTTCAACGCCTTCGGAAATCAGCTTTTTCAGAACAGCTACCGCGTACAGAATGCCGATGTGTACGATCTCAGCTTCATTCATGAGAGTCCCGTATTTGAAGAGATGCTCACTGATGTGGCAGCCGCGGCGGAAATAGATAAGACACTAAAGGTGACACAGCCGTTCAGTGGCCTCCTTGAAGGAGAAATCCCCGGTGAGGAGATCCTCGTCAGGCGGATGCTCTACGACATCATCGAGCGGCAAGGATACTACAAGTATATCGAGCCGAGCAGGGTGATCTTCTTCAAGCTGGCGCCGGACGATCCCGCCGGATTTGAAGTAAACGGCCTCGAGGGATACATCAAGAATATCTCTAAGAACAATGCTCTCAAGATGAGCTATTCGATCCACGAGAAGGCGACGGCGGAAAAGCCTTTCGTCCGACCCACCGCAGACTTGGATTACATCCCCTTCGGGCGCGATTTCAATTATAAGGGCGAGTTGGAGAAATCGAACATCCACGGCGCCACACCGGAGGAAGACGTATTTACCATCATCGTGAAAGAGCAAAAACATGAGCGCCGCCTTTACGAAGTACTGATTCTGAAGAAGATTCTTGACATCAATCCCGATCTGAAACAGAATCTGAGGTATTTTCAGCCGGGGATCGAGATACTCTTTCCTGCACCGGAGATCCTCGAGAAAAACGTCCATGTGGTGGATCGGGATGTAGCCCGCTATTTTTACGAAGTGAACAACTACTACGGCATGTTCGAGAAGGAATTCAACCGAAAGACCGCCGCCGTCGGCCGTCTGCTGGAAAAACGATAAAAATGAAAAATGTGACACAAATCATTGATTTTGATCGCTGGAGAGGGTATTTTGGGGCTGTAGCTCGAGGAATGTTGTAATTGCAACCAACTAAGAGAAAGGGAGAAAAGATGAAGATGATAAGACCAATCGTCGCATTCTTGTTCGTTTTTGCACTGGTTTTCTCAGTGCAGGCGCAGGATTGCGATGAAGGATTCTGGTACTGTGGTGAGTGTGGCGAGTGCATCCCGCAAGGGGATGAACAAAGCCATCATGTCGACGCCCACGGCGGTACCTATACTGATGTTCAAGCAGAAGCGCAAGGCTACGTCTGCATGCATGTGTTCGCCGATGGTGGCGAGTGCGGTCAATCGTTCGAAACGGAAGCGGAGCTTGAAAGCCACCACCATTGCGGTATCTGCGATGCTGCTTTCGACAGCTCGGAAGAAATGGACCAGCATCATGAAGACGCACATGCGCAGGCGGAAGGTGATCACCCACCACCGGGCGAATGCCACTGTGGCCACGTCTTTACCGAAAATGACCAACACGGCCACTGTCCGGCGTGCGATGAAGCGCTGGACGGAGATGCCGATTGGCAAGACCACTGCAACAGCAATCCTGATCACTGCGGTCCACCCCCGGCGGGCAGCGAATGCCACTGCGGCCACGTCTTCACCGAGAATGACCAACACGGCCACTGTCCGGCGTGCGATGAAG
>LUOC01000082.1:11556-14209 GCA_001626655.1 Fidelibacterota bacterium REDSEA-S14_B6
ATCCTGATCACTGCGGTCCACCCCCCGGGGGGGAGGAAGGTCATCATGATGACCCATCCTTTGGGGACGTCGATACCGATGGCGACGGCGACATCTCTGAGGAAGAGGCCCAGGCTGCCTTTGGCGAAGATCCTAACTGGCTCGAAGAGTTCGAAAGACACGATACCAACGACGACGGTGTCGTCACTGAGGATGAATTCTACGGCTGTGCCCCTGATGAAGCGTTCGATGCCAACTGCGGCGCCATCTGTGCCGGTATGGACACCTATGTCCTGGACACGGATGACGACTGCATAGCCGACTCTGATCCTTATGCAACATGGGATGAGCCGCTCTGCAAATGTCCTGAGGATGACGACGGACATTAGATCGTAGGTCTCTCGACATGATAAAGAAAATCCCCCGCTTCGGCGGGGGTTTTCTTTCCTTTCCGTACGGCGCCAGCAGGTTTAACCTTTTGGCAGGAAGCTGTGTCAAATGGTCTGGAACAAAATTCACTGAACGGGCGTAGAGAAGAAAAAGACTTCACGTAGCACATCCCCACATGCCCCTCTTGCTACGTAGGGCCGTGAGAAATCGCGGCCCTTTTTCTTTGGTTTGAGAGTTTAACGGAATCTTCTTATTCCCTTAGCTTGATCCAAAAGAACCCGCCAGTCGGTGGGCAGGCACAATCACGGCTGGGGAAATATTTGTTGAACCTTCAATCGGTTTTTGGGGAAGAAACGAAGCCGCGCCAAATAGCGGGATTCCATGGCCCAGCCGTTTACGGCTGGGATAGAAGATTCAATGGAAGATTTGACGCCGTTCACGGCGTTATTCCACCGGCTCGTTCCTTAAGGGCGTAAACGCCCCTCTCTTGGTATCGTGTTCTCTAATCCCCGCCCTGAAGGACGGGGCTAATGAACTGTACCCATGCTTCTTCCAAAGTTCCTTCACGAATACGCCATTATTGTTCCGCTTAGTGACTCTGCAAACGACTCCACCCCGCTGACACGGGGCTTCACTTCGTTTCTTCCTGCTCTCTGAACCGATCTTGGCTTCACACGCAGATACTCCTGAGGCCCCCGAAAGACATGGTCAATCTTATCGGCGGTCGTAATTTCGCGGTTCCCAACTGATCTTAGATGAACCGATTGCTCCTCACATTTTCTCTTCTTTCGACGCTTTGCGCTCAGCCCTTCCGCGCCCCCCTCACATGGACGTGGACAGGCAGAGTCCATCCCGAGCTGGAGTGGTCAACCATCACAACTGAAAACTTCAACGTCCACTACCACAACGGCCTCGAGGAGATCGCCCGACAGGGCGCTAGGATTTCCGAGAACGCACTGCCGACGCTGCTGAAGCAGATGGCGCTCGACTCCATCCCCACCATCGATGTGGTCTTCACCTCTGCCGACGAAGTGGCCAACGGCTGTTTCACCGGACCAAAACATGGCTCCCCATGCCGTTCGACCTGTTCTATTCCGGCATGCCCGGCTGGGTGATTGAAGGGACCGCCGAGTACGAGACGGAAAAGTGGCGGCCCTACCGCGCCGATCTTCAGCACAAGGTGCATGTGCTCAGGAACCGCATGGATGAAATGGATCCTCACCACGACGGTTTCTCAAAAATGCTCTACTGGTCTGACCGCTTCGGCGACTCCACCATCGTTCAGACGCTTAAACACCGGAACAAACTGAAACTGTTCCGTTTTCCCGGCGCCTTCAAGGAAGCGACGGGGATGTCCGTGGGCGACTTTGAAGAGGCGTGGCGGCGCCAGATGAACACCTACTACTACGGCGTCCGGGCTCAGAAGGAGCCGATTGAGGAGGTAGGGGAGGTGGTGTCTCTTCCCATCAAAAGAATGTATTCATTCATGTTTTCTCCCGACTCATCGAAGATCGCCCTCATGGGCCTCGACGACAAGGATCAGCGGGACATCTCTCTCTTTATCGCCGAGCGGGACACCGCGGCTGAGCGAAAAGCGCTTGAAGAAGCGGAGAAAGACACCACCGAAAAAGAGAAAAAACCGAAAGTGATCTGGAAGAAGGAAGAGATCGACTACGGACGGTTTCACCAAAGTCTTTCTTGGTCGCCGGACGGTAAACAGGTCACTTACGGGAAATACCATTTCGGGAAGAATCAGGCGATGGTGTGGGACCTCCGGCTGTTCGACTTGGAGACGGGCGAAGGGCGGTGGCTGACAGACACGCGGCGTGCCAGCTACCCCATCTGGTCGCCCGATGGCGAGAGCATCATCTATGTGGCCCATCGGAACGGTGTCGCCAACCTCTACAGGACCGGTCCCGATGGGGGCGAGGAGGAGGCGATCACATCGTTCACGGAGAATACGCAAGTTCTCACGCCCGCATGGTCTCCCGACGGCAAGGCGGTCGCCTTCGCCATGTCGGGCGCCGAGTGGAACCTCGACCTCTGGCTATTGCAGCTGGAGAGCGGTGAACTGAAACGGATCACTGATGATCCCGCTGTAGACATTTCTCCTCTCTGGGCCGCCGACGGGGCGAGCATCACGTTCACATCTCACCGGAGCGGCACACCAAACATTCATACAATTCAGTTGAAAGACCTGTCCGTGATCGCCGCTCCGGTGAAGAGGTGCCTGCCGAGGCCGTCCATCCACTGAGTCATGGCGAGAGTCTGGCGATCGGGGATG
>LUOC01000083.1:0-1650 GCA_001626655.1 Fidelibacterota bacterium REDSEA-S14_B6
GAAAGAGATACTGGAGGTAGAGCCCCACCTGATAATCGGTGAAACCGTTCATGGTCTGATGAATCATTCCGGTAACCATCAGGACCAGCAGGATGATCGCCGGAAGGAGCGCCAGTGCCGCTAGCTTGGAGAGGATCGGTATCCAATTTGGAATCGGGAGTGTGTCCACCACCTGATCGACTTTCAGTTCCCGCTCTCGCCAGACGATTTGACCAGCGTAGAATGTGATAAGGATGATCATGAACAGCCCAAATCCGCCGGAGAGGGCGATCATGACATCTCGCGTCACCGGCAGAGTCTTGACGCCGTACATGGAGGTCTGCATCCTCAGGACGGTTATGAGGAAGAGCGCCCCTGTCATTGCGATGGCCAGAAAGTAGGGATCTCTCACAGCACGTTTGATCTCAATTCGAATCTGATCCAAAAGTTGCCGCCGCCGGGCCGACGGTGTGAAAGACTGCTCGGAGGTTACGACACCGATTTCAATTTGTGATTCCTCCATAGTTTCTTCCGCGGTCAATTTCCGCTTCTTTTTCCAGAAGACCGTTGCAGCGTGACTGAAGCGAAACCGCCAGACGGCGAGCCCCATAAACAGCAATCCCACGCCGAGCCAGATCAAGCGATTCATAAGGACAAGTCCGGTCACCGGCGGGATTCTCGTGTTCTTCTCAGCCTGTGTCCAGTCCTCAGTTTCGAGACTGTGTGCACTCATGCCGAAGGGGTCGATGAGGGCGCCGAACTTTTCATTCTCGATGTCGGACATCAGGCTGCCCCCGATGAGATACCCCGCAATGAGACCAATGGCTACAAGATAGGTCGGCAGCATTCGTCTTGTCAGCAAAGCCACCGGAAAGATAAGCGCCCCGAAGAACAGGATGTTTGTAATGACGAAGATGAAATAGGGATGCCAGTAAGCCCACAGCACGAACGGTCCAAGCCTCGCCTGATCGAGCATCGGTAGAAAAGTCGCCAGCATCATCGCTATGGGCAAGGATAGCATAATCACGGCATTGAGCAGGACCGCGCCGCTGTAGCGACCGAGCAGGTAAACAACGGGACTGACAGGCTGCGTGAAAAAGAGAGAGTAAGTGTCGTGAAGGTAGTCCTTGTAAGCCGCGTTGGCCACCACGCCGGAGGTGACGATCAGACCGAGAAATGCAAAAGCAACCATCATACCAAAGATCAGAACTGGCGCGTTAAAATAGACGTTGGTCGTCGCCGTGAACCCCTCGAAAGCGCCTCCGAATGCTGCGAATACGAAGAAGCATATTCCAAAGAAGACGCCTGCATAGACATAAGTTGAAACTCGGCCGAACCCCTGCTTCAACTCGAACCGGACGATTTCGAGGAAATGGGTCATTCCTTCTCTCCGTTTACGCCAAGTCCATTGATGGTGGCGAAATAGAGGTCTTCTATCTCTGGTGCCACAGATTCACTCCCCTCAACAGGCTGACTCTCAGCGTACATTTTGACCTGCAGTCTTCCCATATAGAGGCGCGACGAAATCACGTCCACCTCCTTCTCCAGTGCTTCAAGTTCGCTCTTCTCCTTCACCACCCTCCAGATATGCCCGTCCATCTGTTTCACGAGATCGAGCGGGTCGCCAACGACCCTCACTTTCCCCTCATGAATGATCGCCATGTCGTGGCA
>LUOC01000083.1:1660-2828 GCA_001626655.1 Fidelibacterota bacterium REDSEA-S14_B6
TCGTGGCACAGATCGCTCACATCATCAACAATATGCGTCGAAAGAATCACCACCACATTCTCGCCGATTTCGCTCAGAAGATTGTGGAAGCGGTACCTCTCGGTGGGGTCAAGGCCGGCAGTCGGTTCGTCCACGATGATCAGTTTCGGATTCCCGATGAGCGCCTGGGCGATTCCGAACCGCTGCTTCATACCGCCGGAAAAAGAACCCAGCTTCTTCTTTCGTACGTCCCACAGGTTCGTCTGATTCAGAAGCGACTCCACCACACGCTTCCGTTCTTTTCCGTTCGTCACTCCCTTCATTACCGCCAGATGGTCAAGAAAGTCAACCGCGGTAACCTTGGGGTACAGACCGAACTCCTGGGGAAGGTAACCAAGGACTTCCCTCACCCCCTGCTTATCTCTCAGGACATCAATATCCTCAAACACGATGCTCCCCTCGTCGGGATCCTGGAGGGCGGCGATCGTCCTCATCAGTGTCGATTTTCCGGCACCGTTGGGACCGAGCAGGCCGAACATGCCGCTCTTGATGTGGAGATTCACATCGTTAAGTGCCCGTACACCGTTCGGATAGGTCTTCGATACATTCTCTATTGTCAGTTCCATTTACTCTCCTTTAATCTGACCGCGAAGTCGCGAGTCTGTTGGGTAGACTACAAATCTTAGCTCAGAACAGTAATTCTGCCGCTCAAACTGTATTCCTGAATGAAAGATTCTTCGCCCTTCGCGTCTTCGTAGTGTTCTTATTCCTTTTCCACAAGTTTGTAGCTTTCCGGGATCGCGAAATCGCTGGGATCAAACGGCTCTTTCTTGATCTCGAGGAGCTCTACCGATGCACTCATTTTCGGATCTTCATCATCATCTTCAAACGCAATCATATTCATCTTGATCATGATGCCGGGGATCGGCTCCAATCCAGCCTCATCGATGGACGCAAGTCCCTGCGCAAATCCTGAGACTCCATCCTCAGATACAGGCAGGCCGATTTTTTCATCAATCTCTTTCTCAATTTCTGTCGCCCTCTCTTTTTCAGGCTGATCCTCCGCCATCCACATTTCGAAAATAATTCGGTCCTCCTTTCCCAGAATTGTGGTGACCCATTTTCTGGCGGAGATGCCGTTTACGTCCTCTACCCCTTCTTCCGTTCTCGACACGACGGGCTCTTCATC